>DATIEE010000033.1 GCA_035455925.1 Candidatus Babeliales bacterium | reverse complement strand
TGATAGATGGAAACGTTGGTGGTCAGGATATAAAACACCACCTATGATCTTTGATCAATCAGTTAAGAGTCGTTTAGAAGAAATTCAGGAAAAAACAAAAAATATTCGTGATCACATTCGCAATGGTAAAAAAATAACGTATGATAATTTATTGCTTTATGGTAAGCCAGGTACTGGTAAAACATTATTTGCGCAAATATTAGCAGATACAACTGATATGGATTTTTTACCTGTTACTGCAGCGTCAATTTTACAGTCAGGCGTTGAAGGAATTAAATATTTTGATGAGCTTATTGAAATGGCAAACAAAAGCAAATATGGCGTTATCCTCTTTGTTGATGAAGCTGATGCTTTGTTTGTTAATCGCGACAAGCTTAATCCTGAATCTGATCATTACAAAGTATTAAATCATGTACTTGCTATAACTGGCAACGGTAGTAACAAATTAATGTTAATCGCTGCGACAAATCATGCGTATGTTATGGATCCTGCTATGGGTAGAAGATTCCAAGATCGTGTAAAAATGCCATTACCAAGTGAAACAACTCGTAAAGAGTTACTCAATCTTTATATTGGTGAGCAATTATTCAACGCAAACAATAATAATTCTTCATTTATTACGGCTGCACGAAAAATTCTTACAAATGAAAGAGTTAATGCTATCGCGCAACAAACAGCTGGCCTATCTCATGCTGAAATAAAAGATATGGTCGTAATAATGAACAAAAAAGCAAATGCTACTAAAAGTGGTATTCTCACGGAAAGCAATGTTCAAAGTGCGATTGATGAAGCAATTGAAAAAATACAGGCTTTAAAGCGAGATAAGCTAAAATTAAAGAAGAAAGCGCTCGCACAATTACAACGTCAGGTAGAGGCGATTGAAATAGGAACTGAAGAAAATACAGCTGAATAATAGAGATATAAAAATAATAGATTATTTAAACAATGGTCAGTAACTTATAATTAGTTTATTGGCCATTGTTTTTATTCATATTCATTTTTTTGACAAATATGCAGTTATCTATAAAGTAAGAATTACTTTATCTATCAACAAAAGTTGCCTATAAAAAATTTATGATTAAACATTTACAATGTACTACATTACTACTGAGCATTTTATATTTTATACATTTGCTACCACAAATCCCAACAGAGCAACCTTCTTTTATTTTTCCCACTATTCCAATAAAACTTGATACATCAAATCCCATTAAAATAGAACCAGGACCTATTCAATTGCAGCTTCCTGATTTTAGTAAAGTAGGTGGTGAACTTGGCAGGGGTATAGGCGATTTATTTTCTTTAGGAGCGAATTCATTTGCTGATACCGTTGGTGGTGAACAATATGGCAACGATATTTCACGAGGTATGTCCGGATTTGCAAGCAACATGGGGCATGCTATGGGCGATTTTAATATAGCAGCTGAATCTAAATTATTTCCTGAACTAGGCACAACGTTTAGGGGTATTGCCCGTTCTGCAATCAATCCTCGTAATGTTTTTGAATTTGGTGGACTTGTAGCTCTTTCTTTTGTTGTTACAACAACCGGCTATTATCTTACAAAATTACTATGGGAAGTTGTTACGTATAAGATTCTTAATCCAAAACCAGTTATTTTATTGCCAAGCACCACATATGGTCGTTGGGATCGGTTCAAGCGGTGGTGGAAGGGATATAAAACACCAGCTATGTTATTTGATCAATCAGTAAAAGAACGACTTGAGGAAATTGAAGAAAAAACAAAAATGATTCGTACACATAATAGAACAAGAAAAAATCGTCGTTCACTAATAACTTATGATAATTTACTTTTGCACGGTAAACCAGGAACCGGTAAAACATTATTTGCCCGTATACTTGCTGATCGAACTAATATGGATTTTGTTGCAACCACCGCTGCATCCTTATTGCAATCAGGGACTGCGGGTGTTAAATATTTTAATGATATTATGGCAATGGCACGGCGCAGCGCATATGGTCTTATTTTATTTATTGATGAAGCTGATGCATTATTCATTGATCGTAATACGCTTAATCCTGATTCTGATCATTATAAAATATTAAGTCACATTTTAGCTATCACTGGCGATGGCAATAGCAACTTTATGCTTATTGCAGCAACTAATCATGCCTATATCATGGATGATGCTATGGGGCGGCGATTTCAAGATCGCGTACTTATGCCGTTACCTGATGAGCAAACGCGTACTAATCTTATTAGTTTATATGCGCAAAAATATTTATTTACTCTACAAAATAATAGTAAAAAATATGTAAAAGAAGCGAAATCATTGTTAAATATATTAGTCATTAATGAAATTGCAAACAGAACCAGTGGACTTTCTCATGCGGAAATTAAAGACATGATAGAAGCTATACATAAAAAAGCATGCTCAAGTAAAAATGGAATGATTACTGTACTCCATATTAAGCAGGCCGTTGACCAAGCTATTGAAAAACATGTCGTTTTAGAAGAAGACAGAAACAAAAAACATATGCGCTTTAATAATTTTTATGCGTAAATACTAATGCTATAATTGATCATATTTAAGAGATTTTCCCTTGCATTTTTCAATCGGATATTTGCGCGCAGCTTCGATGCGCTTATAAGCAATAGCGGAACTAAGATCAATGTTATGTCGTACGCAAAACGCTAACAATAAAACTGCTACATCGGCAATTTCATCTTCTGCATCTTGTCTACGTTTTTCCAATTCTTCATATGATGCAGCGCTTTCACACCATAAAAAAAGATCCATCAATTCAGTTGCTTCTGATACAAGTGCCATACTTAAATTTTTTGGACTATGAAACTGTTGCCATTCACGATCTTCAACAAATTTTTTAACATCATTTTTTAAAGATTCTATTGTTGTTGTTGTATCAGTCATACGTTATTCCTTTGTCTCTGTTTTTAAATCAGTTTGATCACTATTGTCTTCAATATCATAACGAAATTGTTCAAAAACTGATTGTGCTTTATGTAATTTACTAAAATCTATTGATGTTTTTTCCATCATTTTTCTCGTATATTATTTGTGTAAATAATCAATCACAAACTGACTCCATGATTCCATATTTTCACGTTGGCTTATACATTCAGATAAAGAAAGTAAAGCACCGCTTTTTAACTCTGATTTTATCGCGATTGCAGGTGAATCACCCGTGAGTAAAAATACAAATCCAATATGCACTTTTCCCACGTCATTAGAATCATCATTGATAATACCCAATGGCTTTACGGTAAGATTTCCTGTATAGGAAACTTCTTCATGAAATTCTCGTGTTGCCCATGCAAATAATGAATTTTCTTGCATATCTTCTTGACGGATATGGCCACCAATGCCAAGGGTTAATCTATTACGTAAACGTGTTTCTGATGCGTTTGATTTGCGCTGCATTAAAAAAAAATGATTATTATAGGTAAAAATAAGATAAGGAATAATCTGTTTATATAATGTATTTATTTCCATTATTGAACGCGGATGAAACTCTTTTTTATGATTAATTATATGAAAGTAATGCTCAAAATCAACTTCCTTTAATCCATGCCATACTTGCGGTGAAGCTGCGGTAAAGAGATGTGTTCGCTTGACTACTAAAATATGCTCATCATGTAATGTTATGTTTTCTTGCGGTGAAGTAATAATCTGTTTCATACATTATTTTCCTTTTTGTATTGCAGCCATGTAGTTATAATCCATAAAATATCTATGTAATACTTCATCTGTATAAGAATAACTATTATCATTATTAAAATACCCATACAGAACTTCTCTCATACGCCCTAATTCGCGCAGTCGTTTTCGATTTTTTGGATCCTGGATAGTTAAATTTAATAAATCAAATGCTCTTTTTAGTGCATCA
>DATIEE010000032.1 GCA_035455925.1 Candidatus Babeliales bacterium | reverse complement strand
CGTGTGCCATAAAATCCTGTCAATCCAATTATAGCTGCCAAAGCAATTGGTCCACCAATTTGAACAGCATTTTGTACATTATACATTGAGGCAAGAGCACTACGGCTCAATGCTTTTATCTCAGGAAAAACTTCTTGCTGTAATCCTTTAGTAAAGCTTCGAGTTCCTGCGCCCATAACCTCTGCCAATTCACGCCCACCTTCTTGCATTTCTCTTCGTAGTCGAGGATCTTCCATTGTTTTTCTGAACGCACTAGCACCTTGCTGAGTAATGTTTTGCATTCCTTCTGTTGCCAATTGACCGAATTCACTGCCTTTGGCTGCTTGCGAAAATCCTTCCATCGCTCCTAAAATACCTTTTCTTACAACCTCTCCGGCTGCTTCTCCTACTTCTTGCCCAAGTCCACTCAAGTCTGGTTTAATTTTTACTGATTGATCTTGCGGAAAACGAATATTAACATCTATGCTAAAAGAATTTGAACCTGACAATGCGACAATTAAGATCGGTAATAATCTGTTTATTAACATAAATATAAATCCCCATTTGTAGTATCATAAAAAAAACTATTAATTATTTTAAAGAATAACATATTACTATTACAATTGTACATATATATATTTGTTTTACTACAAAGTCTTATTTAAAACATAATATTATCAATTTGAAAACATGTTGTCATATAAATAACAATTTAAATATTACTATTTATACATAAACACAATACCATTTACATTACAAAACAGAAAATATTAACGTAATAATATAAGAAAGAAAATGGGGATTAAATCGAGAAAGGCAGTGCATGAAAAAAGTATTTTTACTACCCATTGCCTTATCATTATTTGTCACAATACGTATAATAAGTATAAATGAAACAACTGTACAATCATCACGTATAAACACAATGATGCACAATATGGCAGCGCGCTTTGCAGCATTTAAACAGTATATTTCACCAAAAAAAGAAACTATCATTAAACAACATATACCTGCTGAACCTTCAATAAATTTTCAGATATCTTATGATCCAGCGACCAAAATACTAATGCTTACCAAACCTATTCAACAAAACTTTAGTGATGTAATTGCATATCGATTCAGTCCACATAAAAAATATTTTATCATCTATAAGTACACATCTTCTGGTATATCAACACGAGCGACAGGAGAATTCATTGGAAAAAAAACAAGCGGAAGAACTATTATGCTACTCATTGATCCTATGACAGGTAAAACTATTGCATCTTTTGACCCTGGCAATATATTAACAGACTCATTTGACCCTCATGAGAATTTTTTACTTATTGCAGGAGCAAGAAAACCTTGGGGAACACTTTTAGGATTAAGTAAACCAAGTACAGCACACACATCTCCCATCATAAACTATAGAGAAGCTTCTGATACGGGAAACATTCTGCAGTATGAAATTTTTGATTTAACTTCACAATCAAAAAATACTGTAATTAAAACATTAGAAAACATACAAGCTATTCAATTTAACGATTCGAGTGAACTTATAGTAAAATATGATGATAATGAAATAGAAAAAATAGCATTTCAACCTAAAGTATCTTTATTACGCACCTTAATGAATAATATAATTCCTGGATATTTTACTACATTAGAAACTAAAACATCCGCTATTCCATTAAACAAGGAAAAAGAATATCAATTAATCGGAGCGACTTATAATGAAAAACATAAAATATTTGATTTAACTACATTATCTAATAAAAAAAATTCATTTAAATCTATAAATTGGTATCGTATTAGTCCCCAAAAAAAAATTATACTCATAAATTCACCAATCACCGGTATGATTGAGGGAATGAAAAGATTTACAGAAACAAGTGATAATACAAATACAATCTTGATTGATACAGAAACTGGCGATCAATTAGACTCTTTGCACAATCTTATTACGTATGAATTTAATGCTGACGAAACAAGATTAATAACTTTCTATACAGCAACAGGTATTATCAGTAATGATCCTTCTCCAAAATATCGACTGATTGATACACGATCAAATTTATCTTCAACGGAAAGAATTATTAAAGAATATGATGATGCAACCTTTGCTTATTTTGAAAAACAGGAAAATTCACCAAAAGAGAAACTTATAGTATACAATCGCAATCAACAAAAAATAGAATATGATCCGGTAACAGGCATCAAATTTGAAGAAATAAAAAAACGAGAAGAAGAAAAAAACACGCAATTAGCAGAAGAAAAATTAGAACGAGAACAAAAAGAAGCAAAAGAAAAAATAGAAAAAGAAAAAGAAGAAAAATTTAATTTATTAACACCCGAAAAACAAAAACAATTACGAAAAGAAGAATTGCCACAATCAGAAATTAAAAAAAGAAAAGAATATTTGTCACCAACAACAGCTGTGATAACAAGAGGAATACCAAGCGTACTTCAAATTGGAAGTGAACTTGCCGGACAAGCTCAAGAATACGGATCTGAAATTAGATCAACTATTACAACAAAACTATCTAATCTTGCTCAGGGATGGCTTACTTATTTTATGCCACCAAAAACAGAACAAACCGTAGATGAATCTTTTGAAAAAGTAAAAAATGATATTGAAAAAATAAAAAAGCATGAGGAACAAAAAACAGCTGCTACAGTAGAAGATATTGAAGAAGTTATTTCTCCTGCTATTCAAACAGAAACAGAACGAACGTTACAGCAACCGGTTGTATCACTCGTACAAAATACTACAATACTAGATCAACTAATTTCTAAACTTGATCCTTCACAATGGCCAGATTGGAATAAAAAACAATTAGAGGTTCTTGAGCCAATAAAACCACAATTAGAAAAGGCCATTAATGATATTATACAAACAACATGGAAAAATCATGGAACAACAATAGTCAATTTTGCCACTCAAATCTCACTTGCTGCTATGATAAACTCTTTAGTAGCATTGTCCTCTCAAAAAAATCTTGCTACATTGAACACTAATGAATTACTTCTAGCAGGATTACAATGCATCTCTGCACAATTAATAACAACAACAGGTAAACTATTACTTAATCCTCCTCAAGCAAAAACAGCCTTAAGTTTAACAAGCCCACATAATTTAAACAATGCTCTTATCCTTCCAACAATACAATCTGAAAATTATCAATTAAAACTACCAATATCTTTTGTTGGATCTATTAAACAGTGGATTGTAGAAAAAGCAACCACAACCGCTGGAACAATCCTTAAACAAAATGATGAAATAGCTCAAAAAATAAAAAATATAGATGTACAACAACTTACTACAATTACAGGCATGTCTACAAATAATGCATTAATTGCAACTGTAACACCCTACATACAACAAGCTATAACAAATGAAAAACTATCATTAGCATTAAAAGAAATAGGCTGGATTTTATTTCAATCCGCAGCGCTTGGTGGCTTATATTGGTCACTAGGACTTGGCCATATTAATACATCAGCATCAGAGGCATTGAGCTATTCTGTACTTGTCAGTGCTACACAAGGCAGTTTAGCAGCACTAGCAACATTGACTAACGCTACAACGCCTGGTGCTGTGCTTACCATTACTCCACCGTTACCTCATGAACAACTAGCAATCGCTGGTGCGGCTAATTCGGAAACAATTCCTCCATCACAACAAGAAGTTACTCAAGCAATGTATCAAGAAGCTACTAAAGTAATTATAGACGAAAATGAAAAATCAGGTGGCTTATTCCAAACATTAAAACAAGGAAGCGCTGCGCTGGGATCTGTAATAAGTTCACGTATATCAAATTGGTGGGGTGGTATGTCTGAAGCACTTGCGACATTACAAGAAATTGAACCTATTCCTTTGTAAATCTTATACAAAATGATAACAAGACTATAAAAAAAGATCCTACTTTATAGAGGATCCTTTTCTATAATAATTAGCTGTTAAATTTCAGTCGTACGTTTATTAATAGACTCAAAAAATTCAGCATTAGTTTTTGTTTTTTTCATTTTATCAATAAGAAATTCCATACCTTCAATAGTGCTCATGCTTGAAAGTAATTTTTGTAAAATCCACACTTTATTAAGCTCTTCCTCTGAAAGTAATAAATCATCACGACGTGTTCCTGAAATTAAAAGATCAAAAGCAGGGAAAATACGACGATGAGAAAGTTTACGCGTCATATTCATTTCCATATTACCTGTTCCTTTAAACTCTTCAAAAATCACTTCGTCCATTCGTGAGCCAGTTTCAACCAACGCTGTTGCCAAAATGGTTAATGAACCAGCTTCTTCTGTAGCACGTGCTGCACCAAAGAATCTTTTTGGACGCTGTAATGCATGTGCATCAATTCCGCCAGTTAACACTTTTCCTGATGCCGGAGCAACAGTGTTATATGCACGAGCAAGACGCGTAATTGAATCAAGCAAAATAACAACATCACGATTACATTCAACTAATCGTTTCGCTTTTTCTAAAACTATTTCTGCTACCTGAACATGTCGTTCTGCCGCTTCATCAAATGTTGAACTAATAACTTCTGCCATAGTTCCTTTAACGGTACGACGCATATCTGCTACTTCTTCAGGACGCTCATCAACACACAGCACAATAAGATGCGCTTCGGGATGGTTAGCAATAATTGCCCGAGCAATTTCTTTTAACAATAATGTTTTACCAACTTTGGGAGGAGCAACAATAAGCCCTCGTTGTCCTTTACCAACTGGCGTAAATAGATCAAGAATACGCGTAGAAAGTGCCATTGGATCAAATTCTAAATTAAATTTTTCAACAGGATGCTGTGGACTTAAACTATCAAAATGTGATCGATCAACCATAAGCATTGGTTCAGCATAATTAACCAAAGATACTTTTAATAAAGCAAAATATTTTTCGCCTTCTTTTGGTTTTCTAATTGCACCTTTAATGGTATCACCAGTACGTAAACCAAATCGTCTAATTTGCGATGGAGAAACATAAATATCATCGGGACCTGAGACATAATCATACAAAGCTGAACGCAAAAAACCAAACCCATCAGGCAATCTTTCAAGAACGCCCTCAACCGCCATTTCAATATTTGGATTTTCTTCAGCATAGCGAACTTTTCGTAATAGTTCTTCTTTTTTTGTAATTGCGGCACCCATAATACCATAACGTCGCGCATATTGAACAAGCTCAGCCAGCGATAAATCCTCTAACGGTCGTTTTATATATGCTGATCTTTCATTATTATAGTGCTGAGGATGTTGCTGCTGTACTGGACGATTAGCATCATCTCGAGATTGCAGTATATCCTTACATTCAGACATATTTTCACTTTGTTCAGTATGCTGCTCTGCTGATACTGCAAGCGGCTCTACGGTGTCTATCGTTTGCGCTTTTACTGATTGCTGTGATGATACTGCCTTATTAGAAACCCTTGAAGTTCGTTGACGTGTTATTGGAGGCAAAGAAGGCTGAGGTGGCGTCACAACTTGCGTTGTTTCTTGGATGTCTGCGGTTGGATTTACAGGATTAACCGTTTTTATATCGCGAGTCTTCATTCAGACCTCCTGCAAAAGATACTCTGATGGCTTTTCGTCATGCATTATTCCTTGAATGTATGTACAGTTGAAATTTAAAAAACAATATCAAAACATAGGCAATTATATTAATCATTGCAATCAAGCAACAGCAATGTATATATGAATTCAATATTATGCACATCAAAATAATTATATCAAGTTTATAACTTTATCAATTCTTTTATTGTTTTGATTGCAATAATATCATAATAGGGCTAGCAATATAAACGGATGAATAAGTGCCAAAAATTATTCCGATTAATAGCGCAAGTGAAAAATCATGTAATGCTTCTCCGCCAAACATCAATATAACCAGCACAGGCAAACCAGTTGAAATACTTGTTAACATTGTTCGACGGAATGTATAATTAAGACTATCATTAACAATTACATCTAATTGCTCACCTTTTCTTTTTTGCATATATTCCCGTATTTGAGAAAATATAACGATAGTGTCATTAATTGAATATCCTAAAACCGTTAATATTGCCGCAATAAAATTAATTGATATTTCTCGATCAAAAAATAAAAATAGAGCCAACATTATAAGAGCATCATGAATAAGCGCTACAATGGCACCAGCTGCAAATGCGAATGACCAAAAACGCATTGCTATATAGGCAAGCATGAACAACAATGCTATTAAAACTGCATAAAATGATTTTCCACGCAAATCAGATCCAATTCCGGCACCAACACTCTCAGTCTGAAGTACTTCTACGGTAATATCTGGCATTGCTTGCTGGACGATCTCTCTCATTTGCATACCAAGACCAACGATATCGCCTTCAAATTCTTGAACACGCACTAAAACTTCATTATTGCCAAACTCGCGTACACTAGCATTTGCCCAACCATTATTCATAATTATTTGCTTTATATAAGCACTATCTACAGCTTTATCAAACTTAAATAAAACTTGCGTTCCGCCGGTAAAATCAACACTATAACTATATACTGAGCCGCGCGTTTGCTGTCTATAAATAGCAACCATGCCGAATGCAACCATTAAACAAATAGAAGTTAGTGCCGTTGCAGTACGATATTTTAAAAAATTAATCATCATTATCCGTTCTTTTGATAGCAGACTATTTTTCAAACCTTTTTTATCTTTTTTTCATAATAGTTTGTCTTTAACATGATTAAAATTCTTTTACAAGAATTTTATAATCGATGCACTTCATCACTTATTTATAATAAGTGTCATTATTTTAGACTAATAACAGAAACATATTTGCGACCTTTAGGGCCGTAATGAAACTTAATTATACCAGGCGCTGTAACAAATAATGTATCATCACCACCACGCAAAACTTGCTTGCCAGGATGAATATGTGTTCCACGTTGGCGAACTATAATTTCACCACCAAAAACCCTATGTCCATCAAATAATTTACAACCTAACCGTTTACTATGACTCTCACGATTATTTTGGGTACTTCCACCGGATTTACTCGTTGCCATTGGATATATCCTTCAAAAAAGAAACTATTGATTTTTATTAAATACCTACGGAAATGATAATCTATATATCATAAATAATGTCTTATATTTAACTAAAAGTCAACATCGTGAATAACACAAGCAAACCTCACTGGTTTGACAACAACTGTTCGATATGGGATACTAAAATAAGAATAAATAAAAAATTAAAATATACATTATTTAAGGCTATTATGTTTAAACAAATGACATTCTTAACACTATTAACTTTTGCGTTACTCTCTACAGCAGCTGAACATAATGATGTAAAAATAGCTATACAAAGCAGAATAACTCATATTTCTAATGAGAAAAAAGCTATAATGTTAGACCTCAATACAACGATTACCGTCGGCAAAAAAGCATTAAAATACATGCAAGATTTATTAAAAGATGAATATGATCTCACTAGATCTTACATAGTCAATATAATTAATAAAATCTTTGAATCAGAAGAATTTGACTATTCTATTAATAAAATTACTGATTTTCAAACTATGTGCATTGTAGACGATCTTATGCATTTTGATGATATTGCCTATAGCTCTGCAGATTACACTATCAATCAGAAAATTGATAGCGAACTAGCACATAGCACACCCCCCTTGAATGAAATCGCCCTCAAATTATTCAATATATGGTATGTTATAAGCGCAAATCTCTGTGGTACTAAATTATTATTAAAAAAATTAGAGCTTAGAGAAAAAGAACTTCTTAGAGAACTCGCTAATGAAGAACAGCGCATTAATGAATGTAACAACTTTAACCGCCTTGTAATTATTGACAAATAAGATTGATTTTTGTTATCATTCAAATAGGATTTCTTAAAATATCAAGCTTAGAAAAGCAAAGGAACATTAAAATGAAAACTAAAATATTTCTTTTTTCTATCTCATTATTGACATCAATGATAGCTTTAGGTGTGTCTATTGATAGTCTAACTACTCAATTAAATCATGTAAATACACAAATAAAAGCTATTAAGCAATCATGGAGCAAAGAAAACACTCGCATAAAACTAGCAGAAAAAGCGTCTTCTTCGTTATATACATCTATAAAACCGATCTTTGAAAAAATTATTGCGAGTAATGAATTTATTACAAAAATGAATACTGCTGTTGATCAACAATTTGATTATATCGTAAACAACTCTATCACTTTCAAAAACCTTAATTCTATTGATAACAATTTATCTGATTTCTATCCCAACATCACTATGCATAGCTTTGGCCTTAAACTGTATACCGCAATGGCTAATAAAGCATATTATCTGGCGTTAGGTCAAAAGTTAGCAGAAAAAGCAAAAGAAATTGCCGCAACCATTTTAATTACACAAAAAAAATTGCCAATAAAACCAGCTGAAGCAGCATAATTTGTTATTTCAAAAAAAAAGTATACACTGGAAGGAATCAAATAATGTTCAAAAAATTATTTTTGATTACAGTCTTTTACTGTATATCTCTCAAGGGATCAATGGAATTAATAAGTCCTGCATTTCTTAATCATGAATCAATTCCTATACAATATACTTGTGATGGTGCAAATATATCTCCAGCTCTTATATGGTCAAATGCACCTCAAAATACCAAAAGTTTTACTCTAATCGTTGATGATCCCGATGCTCCGGCAAAGGTGTGGGTTCATTGGATACTTTTCAATATTCCCGCTACCACTAATCAAATACATGAAAACACCTCTCACGATTCTTTTTTGCAAGGAGCAACGGACTTTAATGGCAAACAACAATGGGGAGGCCCTTGCCCACCAAGCGGTATTCATCGCTATCAATTTACGCTATACGCACTTGATACGCAACTTAACTTACCTGCAGGAACAAATAAGGATAAAATTATAAAAGCAATGCACGGTCATATTCTTGAACAAACAACACTTATTGGCACATATCAACGAAAAAAATAATAACGCATTTAACGTATCAATGTAAAACATGAATAATACAATAAAAATTATTATAGGACTCGGTAATCCTGGTAAGCAGTACTATCACAATCGTCACAATATTGGCTTTCTCATACTTGATAAACTTGCATCTGAATACAATCTAGTATGGCAAAAGAAATCAGACTATGAAAGCGCTGAGCTTAAACTTAAGAATGAAAAAATTACACTTATTAAACCACATACCTTTATGAATAATTCTGGTAAAATTATTCCATCATTACTTAAACAAGGAATAAAGCCAGAAAATATACTTGTAGTACATGATGAATTAGAAAAACCATTTGGAAAAGTTGAGCTTAAATTTGGCGGTAGTCATCATGGACATAATGGGCTTCGATCAATTATAGAATTCTGCGGCAAAGACTTTATGCGTTTACGATTCGGTATCGGTCGACCACAGCATAAAAATGATGTTCCACAATATGTTTTAAGTAATTTCAACGAAAATATAATTGATATAGAACAAATAATTGATCAAGCCATTGTTATTATTAAAGAACTTTTACAAAGACAGCCTTAAGTTAATGGTGGGCATTATTACATTTTTTTGGTTGATATAATAGCGAATTTTCTTGTTTATTTCTGTTTCCAACATTTTTATCCTTGAGCGACAACAATGATTGCTTATACTTTAATTCTTTTAATTTTTCGTCTATAGATAATTTATATGACGTATCATTCATCTGATTAAAATTCATCGTATTCAATAACCCATAGAAACTAACTAATAACAATATACCGCATATCAAAAATTTCATTCTTGCATCCTATCGGTTTGTATATTTATTTATTTTGCAACCATTGCTTAATAGCATCTTTCAACTGCTTATCACGGAGTATACCGCCACCTTGAATACTATTTTTAGATCCACCGCAACGTAGTCCTTGCGTATTACTTAACCATGCCAAAAATTGTTTCATATCAACAGTATTAATAAATTCCGCCGATACCACTGCGTAAAATGTTACGTGATTATCATATGAATTTACAATAAAATAACAACCTGCTAATTTTTGTTCAAGCATTGTAGCAATTAGACGCATATCTTCGCCAGAAGCATCAGGCACTATAAGATATAAAAATGGCATTTTATTGATATACTCAACTGATTGCAGCCACGTAGGAATATTCATAGCAATAAGTTGCTGGCGTAGCTCCTTAATTGTATGATTCGCTAATTTTAATTGATCTTTTTGCTTAGTAATAACATCGAAAACTTCTTCATATTTAACTTTATAATCTTGCGATAATGTTTTAACAAGAGAAAATGTTTCTTGAAATAAATTAATCGCGCCGGGACCAGTTACTGCAACAATACGTCGATGCCCTGCGGAAAGTGCGCTACTTTCAGTAATCTTAAACGTACCAATATCGCCAGTAGCCTGCACATGTGTACCGCCACAAAGTTCAACTGAAAATTCATCTACTTGCACAACGCGAACATGCTCAGGTTTATATTTTTCACCAAAAAATGCTAGTGCACCCTTTTTTTGAGCTTCTTTTAACGTACAGTAGTCAATAACAACGGGAATATTCTTCCGAATTTTTTCATTCACAAGATTTTCAACTTTTATAATATCTTCATGAGATAATTGACGATGATAAGTAAAATCAAAACGTAAATAATCAGGATGTACCAATGACCCTGATTGTTGTATTTGTTTACCAAAAAGTTCAATGAGTGCTGCTTGTAATAAATGTGTACTTGTATGATTCTTCATAGCATTAGAACGCCATATTGGATCAACGCATGATACAATATTATCGCCCACAGAAATCGTTGTTTGAGCTACAATTTGTGCTGCAATTGCATTCCCAATAAACCGTACCTGAGTGATAGCCATTTTTACACCATTAATAGTAAGCCAACCTTGATCGGGAACTTGTCCTCCTCCAACAATAAAAAATGGTGACCTCATAGCAATAACATATGCTATTTGACCTATAGAAACCTTATCAACAAGTTGATCATCAAGAACAAGAGCACTAATTTCAGACAATGTCTCTAATTCATTATAGCCAGTAAATTCTGATGTTACCCCTACCTCAAGTTGAGATAACAAATCAGCTATTTTTTTTCCTGATTGATTTTGTTGTTTATTCATTTCACGGTCAAATCCATCCATGTCAACCATATAACCTTTTTCGCGGGCTACAGCTATAACTATTTCAATAGGAAATCCATAAGTATCATACAATTTAAATGCTTGTTGGCCGGTAATAATTTTAGAATTTTTAGCTTCTTCACAGTAGCGCTCAAGAATCACTTGACCACGGATAAGATTTATTGAAAATTTATCAATTTCGCTTTTTAATGTTGCATATACAAGGTCTTTGTTTAACTCTAATTCTGGGTAAATTGAACCTAAATTTTCAACAACACCATAACATAATTCAGGAAAAATATTTTTATCAGTTAGCTTCTGAGTAAACAAGGCCGCACGACGAATAATCTTGCGCAACACATACCCACGGCCTTCATTTGTCGGCGCACAACCATCAGCAATAATAAAGGTAGATGAACGAATATGATCAGCAATTACGTGAAATGCAGCCATGTTTTCATCATTTTGTTGCTCATACAATAACCCTGAAAGATCTTCAATATTTTTAATAATTGAAGAAAAAATATCAGTACCGTACACAGAATTTTTGCCTTGCACAACACTACATATTCTTTCAAGTCCCATACCAGTATCAACACCAGTTTGTTTGAGCAGCTTTAATGCTCCATCACGTTGACGATCAAACTGCATAAAAACAAGATTCCATACTTCTAAAAAACGATCACAATCACATCCAGGACCACAATCAGCAATGTTATCATGGCCATATGAAGCACCGCGATCAACATAAATTTCCGTACAAGGGCCGCAAGGACCAATATCACCCATTTGCCAGAAATTATGCTCAGCACCTAAACGATGAATGCGTGTCTCATCAATCTTAATATCATTCAACCAAATCGCATAACTTTCATCATCTGTTTCAAAAATTGATACATGCAAGACTTCAGGATCCAGATTTATTTCTTTAGTTAAAAAATCCCATGCATACCGAATTGCCTGTTGTTTAAAATAATCACCAAAAGAGAAATTACCCATCATTTCAAAAAAAGTTAAATGTCGCTTGGTAAAGCCAACGTTATCTAAATCATTATGCTTACCACCAGCTCGTACGCATTTTTGAATACTGACTGCACGATTATAATTACGTGTTTCGAACCCTAAAAAGACATCCTTAAACTGATTCATGCCCGCATTAGCAAAAAGAAGTGTTGGATCTTGCGCAGGAATTAATGATGAACTCGCTACAGACTCATGTCCATTTCTTACAAAAAATTGTATAAATTTATTTCTAACATCTCGTGAATTCATTGTTCTTATATCCTTTATATGATTTAGTACATTTCTTAATTATTTCATATAAAAGAATTTTTTTCCATTTCTTAAGAAATTAAGTGTATAATTAAAACAGTGTGACACTAGACTTATGTATATTTTAAATGATATCCTATCTGTAATATTTAATTTTATATTTTATAAGAGAAAGGACATTTCATGAAAAAAAATATATTACTTATAATAACCATTATATCCTGTCATCTGTCTTATAGCATGGATTCAGACTATAACCAACCCTATCCAAAAAGACCTATATATCAATTGCCTAAATTAATCAAAATGCATGGACCTAACAAGATGTTTGATACTCTTTATTGTCTTTTTTTAGAACCACAGAAATACGAGCTCAGCGCTGATAAGTCTATTATTTTCAAAGAATTAAAATTTTCGAAAAAAGAAACGCTTTATACTATAGAAGATGCTTTACGATATAGCAAACAATTCTTACCAGAACATGTGACTGGATTAATCTTATTAAAGATTATGCTTGAAAGAAACTTAAACAAAGATATAAACCCCTTCTTTGAAGCAAAAGATCAAACAATCGTTCATCTAGCCGTAATAAATAATAGCATTGTTACTTTAGAAGCAATTAGCAAATGTTTTGAAGATAAAAAGGAATACTTACAAGTTTTATTCAACCTAAAAGATAACAACAACAATACTCCTTTATATATTGCCTGTAAAAATCTTGATTTTGATATGGTCTCTTCCTTAATCTCCGAATCATTAATTTACGAACCATTAACTATAACTGGACAAACTAGTATTAAATCATCCATAAAAGTCGATACACTCAATGAAAATGATAAAACACCTCTTATAGCAGTAATAGAAAATGGTATACATCATCCTGATAAAATAAAAAACTTAGAAAAAATAGTCCTTATGCTTTTTTATGCTAATCAAAGCATCTCACAAGATCAATCTTCAAAAATTATAGAAAGTATAAATAATGTACTTGAAACTCTTAATAAGAAAAAAGATATATTTGAAACTCTTAATAAGAAAAAAGAAGAAATACAAAACCAAAAATTAATTGATGAATACACAAAAGTTAAAGAAATTATAGAAATGACACATCCATCCTTAAAGGGAAACTTCTTGTAAATATTTATTAACAAAAAGAGCAAAAAGCAAGCATATCATATATAATACGTTTACTTTTTGCTCTTTTTCTCTACTATTTATTCGAGAATACGCGCCTCTTCATATTCAACCTTTATATCACCAATCATGCCTTTTTTAGTAAAAACTGCATCACCAAGGTTTTCTTTTTTAGCAGAGCCTATAATTTGAGATAACATAACTTGATGCACAGCTCCTGAAGGACGAGGAAATGCATAAGTCAATTCATAAGAACCATCTTTTTTAGCAGTAAAGATTCTAATGAATCCTTTTCCACCCATTACTTGCTCTCCTGCTTGTATCACTCGAGAAACATCCTTATTGCCCTCTTTATACACAACACTAATACTATCTGATGAATCATTAACAATAATTAAATCAGATCCTTGCATACTTAAATCAACAAAAATTCCCGTGTTAAAACGATGTTTAAAAATCATAACTCCCACAATCATTACAGCAACAACAATTCCCACTAGTGCTAATCTTTTCATAGTTCTCCTTTTATAAGTAAAAAAAATAAACATTTTCATCGCACTATCAACAACACTAGCATAATTACAATCTGACCATCAACAAAAAAATATCTTAAAAAATTACTTCACCGCTAATTTATTCAACTGCTTTAACGCTACAATATGATTTTCATGATGAAAAATTGACGTAGCAATTGCACAATCATCAGCGCCATTCTGTACTAAATTCACAATATTATCCATATTTATTCCTCCATCAATACCAATCTTAAAATCAATCGTATGATTTTTTCGATATTCAGCTAACTGAATAAGTCGATCCATTGATTCATCTAAAAAAGACTGCCCAGAAAAGCCTGGTTCAACCGACATCAATAAGACTTGATTAATTATATTTAAAAATGGAAAAACATAAATAATGGGCGTTTTTGGCTTTATTGCCAATCCAACCCTATGTTTTTTTTCTTTTATTATTTTTATAAAATAAAAAATATCAATATTTGATTCTATATGAAATGACACAAGAGACCCCTCGGGTAAAAAAAGTGTTTCATAAAAAGATATTGGATCATCAACCATTAAATGAAGCCATATAATCTTACGACTTATCTTGGCAATTGCATTTATCGTTCCTGCCCCCCACGTTATATTGGGAACAAAATGATAATCCATAACATCAAGATGAAATCCTGCACAGTATGGCTCCAATTGGCGTATCTCATCTTCTAATCGTAACTGATTGGCAGCCATCAATGATGGATAAATACGTACCATGTACATTACTCCTCTATAAAAAAACTATTACTATGCACTCTATCACATATCATTTATATATATCGATCACTCCATTTATGATAAAAAATATAACAAACCTTTATACAATAATATGAGTGCAACGCATTAAGATTTATATATAAGAAAATAAGTTTTTCATATGACCACAAAAAACAGCTTAAATAAAAGCTTTTTTAACAAAAACATATGCTATATTTATAAATAACCTGAGTCATATGCTATAAAAAAAATTGAATTTTATTGTTTTTTGTTTATAATAAAAAATGATGTAATTTTAAGCTAATTTTTAAGGAGAATCTATGTTTCAAAAATTTCGTCCCCTAGGCGATCGTGTTTTAGTAAAACTTGTCGAAGTCGAAGAAAAAACAACCTCTGGCATTATTATTCCTGATGCTGCAAAAGAAAAACCACAACAAGGCATTATTGTTGCCGTTGGCCAAGGTCGTACTCATGAAGGCAAAATAACTCCCCTTTCTGTTAACATTAATGACACAGTCTATTTTGGTAAATATGCAGGAACAGACGCGGGAAATAATCATCTCATTATTCGCGAAGATGATATTCTTGGAATTATTGAACAATAATTTTTTAACCATAAGGTAGTAATCATATGTCATCAAAAAGAATCGTTTTTGGTACTGACGCACGCGAGAAAATTCGTAAAGGTGTTGATACTCTCGCTGATGCAGTTAAAGTTACTCTCGGGCCATTAGGACGTAATGTTGTTCTTGAACGTTCATTTGGCGCACCAACCATCACCAAAGATGGTGTCACTGTAGCAAAAGAAATAATCCTTGAAGATAAACTTGAAAATATGGGCGCTCAAATGGTGCGTGAAGTTGCAAGTAAAACAGCAGACATTGCTGGTGATGGAACTACCACCGCAACAGTACTAGCACAAGCAATTTTCAGAGAAGGTAATAAATTTGTTACCGCTGGCGCAAACCCTATGGAATTAAAACGTGGCATTGATAAAGCAGTAAATGTAGTTGTAGAAACTATTAAACAAAATTCTGCCGCAGTTTCTGATAAAAAAGAAATTCAACAAATCGCCACTATATCTGCTAATTCTGATGAAGCAATTGGTGATCTTATCGCAGAAGCAATGGAACGCGTTGGCCGTGACGGCGTTATTACTGTTGAAGAAGCAAAAGGTATGAAAGATGAATTGGCTGTTGTAGAAGGTATGCAATTTGATCGCGGCTATCTTTCACCATATTTTGTAACTAATCAAGAGAAAATGGAAACTACCCTTGAAAATCCATTCTTGTTGATTGTTGAAAAAAAAATCACCAGCATGAAAAGCCTTTTGCCTATTTTAGAGCAAGTTGCAAAAACTGGCCGCTCGCTACTCATTATAGCAGAAGATGTTGAAGGCGAAGCTCTTGCGACACTTGTTGTTAATAGGTTACGTGGCGTATTAAATATCGCTGCCGTCAAAGCCCCTGGATTTGGTGATCGTCGCAAAGCAATGCTTGAAGATATTGCAATTCTTACTGATGGTAAACTTATTTCAGAAGATATTGGCTTAAAACTTGAAAACATTCAAATTCAAGATCTTGGCACCGCAAAACGTGTTGTACTTACTAAAGACAATTGTACAATAATTGAAGGACAAGGCAGCTCTGAAGTTATTAAAAGCCGCGTAATGCAATTACGTATGCAAATTGAAAATAGCACGTCTGACTATGATAAAGAAAAAATGCAAGAACGTCTGGCAAAACTTGCAGGCGGTATTGCTGTTATCAGAGTTGGCGCAGCAACCGAAACTGAGATGAAAGAGAAAAAAGATCGTATTGAAGATGCGCTTCATGCAACTCGAGCTGCAGTTGAAGAAGGAATTGTTGCTGGTGGCGGCGTTGCATTAATGCGTGCACAAAAAGCAGTAGATGCTCTACAGCTTGAAAACGATCAACGACTAGGAGCACAGATCGTTCGTCGTGCATTAGAAGAACCACTTCGTATTATTTCCTCAAACGCAGGATCTGAGGCTTCAGTTGTCGTTAACAGAGTAAAAACTGAAACTGGCAACATTGGCTTTGATGCTAAAAAAGGTGAATATGTTGATATGGTTAAAGCAGGTATTATTGATCCTGCAAAAGTAACTCGTTCAGCAATTCAATATGCAGCATCAATTGCTGGTTTATTACTTACTACAGAAGCTACAATTTGTGATATAGCTGAAGACAAAAAAGACACTCCTGCGATGCCTAATATGGGTGGAATGGGTGGCGGCATGGGCGGAATGTACTAAAAATTCCACATAAAAAAAACCTACTAAAAAAGAAGAGGCTCCAAAAAGGGCCTCTTCTTTTGCTCTATTAATATATAATTATGTCATACTAATACTCATTCTAATGCTATCGAATTTAAATGTTTTTTAATAACACCTAACCTTGTTCATTCGCCCTGAGTTTTTTTGCATGCAAAAAAATATCGACGGAAAATTAGTTTTTTAGAAAAATAATCTTACAATTATTGAACTATCACTGCATATTTTGTTATATTCAATCTGAAATATATCGTTTGCTGAAAAAACTGTTAGTAAAAAAAGGTAATACAATGAAGGACAAAATAATTCTTACATTGCACATACATGTGCTGCTTTTTATACTTGTAACACCTTTAACTTTACTATACAGCCAACAACAAATTTCTCCTGGAAAAAGACCTGCAGGATTACCCAAACCACAACGGATTGAAAAAATTATCGAACGAAAACAAGCTACACCAGTAATGATAACAACGCCTGCTCAACAAAAAAATGAACCATCTATAACAAACAATGAATCTGAAATTGTTACCAATTCTCAAGATGAGCAAAATAATGAAGAATCAATCAACAAAGAAGAACAAAAAAATGAAAAAAACAAGGAAAATGCATCACTAAAATCAACAACAAAGGCAATCTCTGAATCAACACCGGAATCTCAACCAACCCCTAGCTT
>DATIEE010000031.1 GCA_035455925.1 Candidatus Babeliales bacterium | reverse complement strand
ATTAAATTAATATCTTTTGTAGTGCCATCTTCAAGCCTAATGGTTACATAACCACCAATACATATCGGTTCTTCCTGTTGAGTAATTTGAAAGTTTTTTGGTAAATCAGGATAAAAATAATGTTTACGATCAAAGGTAGATTTTTTATTGATAGTACAATTAGTTGCAAGTCCTGCTAAAATTGCATAATCGATTACTTTCTTATTTAGCATCGGCATTGTACCAGGATAACCAGCACAAATAGGACATATATGTATATTAGGGTCTTGGCTAATTGCATTGGGACAGGAACAAAATATCTTTGTATTTGTAGTAAGTTGCACATGCACTTCTATGCCAATTTTTGCTTCATATGTTGGGTATGTATCAAGTATAGAGGTATATTTTGTCATAAGTTAATCCTTAGAAAGATACTGATAGACTGATAGTATGTTATAAATTAGTATATTAGTTTTTTTCAATTTTGTATTTATCAACAGGAAGTTCTTTGTTGCTTAATAGGGTAATTTTAATGTTATAACTGTTTTCTAATTTCAAAATTGCATCATATTCAACTGATGTTATGTAATTAAAAACCTGGGTATTGATCTGGAGTCCAATTTTTTTCCCTGGAGAAATAGTTTTTAGCTCATCTTTAACCGCGCGAAGTATTGCATAACTTTCCGTTTGATACGATTTAATAAATCCTAATCCATGACATGTTGGACAATCCGTAGTTAGTTCTTGAACAAGTGTTTTTCCTGAACGCTTACGCGTCATTTGGACTAAACCAAATTCTGATATCTTTAGTACTACAGATTGAAACTTATCACGTTCCTTCAGTATTTTTTCAAAAAAACTAAAAACTTTTTGGCGATTGGCAATTATTCCCATATCAATAAAATCAATAACAATAAGCCCGCCTATGTTACGTAATTTAAGCTGTTGAACAATTTCTTCAGCAGCTTCAAGATTTGTCTTTAAAATTGTTTCTTCAAGATTCGTTTTGCCGATAAATCTTCCCGTATTAACATCAATAACCGTCATCGCTTCTGTTGATTCAATGATAATAGAACCACCAGACTTAAGAGACACTTTTTTCTTGAGAGCTTGTTCAATCTGTTTTTCAATACCAAATGCTGAAAATATATTAATAGTATCATTGTACGATTGAATAACATGAGCAAACTCAGGAGCAATGTTTTTAGCGAATTTATATAACTCATTCTGACTTTTTGTAGAATCAGTAATAATTGCCTCTATGCTGCTATCTAAGTGATCACGAATAATTTGTAACACGAGTGGTAAGTCTTCATAAATCTTTTCTGTAGGCTTTGCGCTTGCAAATCTTTTTTCTATACTATGCCATTCTTGTACAAGATATGTTAAATCATTTATAAGGTCTTTCTCTGCGCAACCATCAGAAGTTGTTCTAATAATTGCTCCCATACCTTCGGGTAAACGCTCACGAACAATATTTTTTAAACGAGTTCGCTCGTCACGATTTTCAATTTTTTTTGAAACTCCAATACGAGGAATATTGGGCATAAGAACAATAAATCTACCAGGAAGAGTAAAGCAGGTGGTAAGCTTTGCTCCTTTCTCATGGACAGGTTCTTTACTAACCTGCACAAGAATTGGTTCGTTTTCTTTTAAGATTTTACTGATATCTCGTTTTTGAGTTATTTTTTTTTCTATTTTAGGCTGTTCTTCTTCATCGTCTTCAAGATGTATACTTATTTTTTGCATAGCGAGCTCTCTGTCAATTTCTGAAATATGAAGAAAGCCTGCTTTTTGTTGACCAAACTCAATAAAGGCGGTTTGAATACCGGGAAGAACTTTGGTTACTAGTCCTTTAAAGTATGCACGTTCAAGAACTTCATGGGTAGGAGCCGAAAAATAAATATTTTGCAGCTTACCATTAGTAATAATAGCTATGCGTATTTGCCACGAATTATCGTTGATAATAATTTTTTTCATAATGTAACTGAGTAGAGATTTATACTATTTTTTATTCATTTTCCATAATGTACTAGGCTCTTTTTATTTAATATATAGATTATGTGCAATATTGGGTAGAAAAATGGTTAAAAATGTGTTAGATTTTGATCAGCATTGAGTAAATTGAAGTAAAATCTGTTTTTTTAAGGATATTCTGATGAAAAAAATTTCCATTTTGGCTATTGCATTAATTGTAAGTTTACCTGGTTGCTTTGGAAGAAAAAAAGAATCAGCAAAACCAGTACGAAAAAATGATGTTGAAAGATACATGCAAACAGATGGTAATGTTAATGATTTAGAGAGCTTTGATGGTGAGGACATGGACGATTTAGATGACTTATTAGAGAATGATGATACGGATTTATCAGACGAAGAACTCGCAGATCTTGACAGCTTTGATATTAATGAATTAGATACGCCTATGGATGAATATGAAGATGAGATTGATGAAGATATAATGGATGATTCAGCAGAATATGCGTGGATAGACGCTCAAACCGATGACGAATTTAAAAAACTTTATTTCTCATTCAATCATTATGGTATTAAACCTGATCAAAAAGAGACAATGAATTATAATATAGAACAAGTTAAACAGTTAGTTGCTGAATCTGGCAGCGCAGCTCAACCAACGATTGTTATTGAGGGTCATGCATGCCAAGAAGGTGCTCCTGCATATAACTTGGCATTATCAGAAAAGCGTGCAAAAAATGTAGCTGATTTCTTTGTTGCTGCTGGTGTAGATAGAAGTACTATCAAGGTAGTTGGTCGTGGCCAGGAATGTCCAATTGCTCGAGATGGTAAAGCTATTAACGGATCACGTGAAGATCGTGCACCAAACCGTCGTGTTGAAGTACGCGTAATTTATACATAAAATTGTTTTAGATATAAAATAAAAAGAGAGTAATCCATATATTTGAAATTTCAAATATATGGATTACTCTTTTTTATATTATTTTTTGAATTAAGGATAATAATTCTTCTTGGCAGTTCTTTTTTTGTAATTTTTTTATGTTTTTTTTATAGCTTAATAGTTCCTGTTGCTGTTTTATTAGAAATGATACCTTAGATGTGATTTGAGTATAATCTTTGATTTGATCACCCATGTGATGTTTTTTAACAAAAATATGATTAAACTTTTCCCAGGGAAGTAGTGGATACGTTGTTGCGTCAAGTAATATAGGAAGATCTGTGTAAAGAGCTTCACAAAGGCTCATGCTACCTGCTTTTGATATAAGAATATCTGCCATAATCATGTAATCTATTATACGTTCAGTGAATTCAATAATTGATACTGAAATATTCTCTGGTAGAGATAAATCATCTATTATCTGTTTACTGTGTTTATTTTTTCCTATGCATACAATAAGGTGAATAGGAATGGATATTTTGATAAGCTGAGTTATATTCTTTTCTATATCATTTGACCCATGAGATCCCATAAGAATCATTATAACAGGCTTGTTGCTTGCAATAGTGTAGTGGTGCTTTAGCTCAATTTTGCTTTTTGGTTTAAAAAAGTCTATGTGTAGCGGCGCACCAATAATAAAGCACTGTTTTTTTGGTATCAAAGCATTTGTTAGAGGAAGCATTATTTGTTCATCATCAAACATAAGTCCAATATAAAAGTGTTGATAGGTAGGTTGTGTAATTTTATTAATAAATGTCGTAACATCTAAATCTGTTGGTATAAGTAAAAAAGGAATATTTAATTCTTGTACAACATCAAGAATAATGTAGTTGAGAATAGGAATGACTGAAATTATAAGATCAGGCTTAGTTGTAATGCAATAGCTATAGAGCAAATTATATATACTTTTTCTTCTCATGTTTATATACCATTTTCCAAATGAATAGAACCAACAAAGTAAACGAAAACGTTTTTTTATTATGAGTAGATTATATAGCTGTTCACCAGAATATGTATGTAGCGTTATGATAGAAAAAATATCAAGATGATGGAGTATCTCATCAAAAACATTGATGGATTGAGCTTGATAGTTATTTTTTAAGTAAGTTTCAATGGCAGAACTTGCTGTAGTATGTCCCCCTCCGCCACAGCTTGTGAAAATAAGAACTTTTTTATTCACTATAATGCCTAATTTTCTCATTTTCCCCTTCTTCATAGGGTTGATCTAGAAAAAAAGGACGTAATTTTATAACTAAAAAAGGTCGTAAAGTAATTAATCTTTTATAAAAAAGTCGTGATAGTGGATCCATGATTTGAGCGCATACATAGACAGGGTCCTGTCTATGTTTTTGATTTATTATTGCGTTCTTTAAATCACTCCAACGTACTTTTGCAATTCTATCTTTTTCTGTTGTATGACGATGTCTTTTTGCAATACGATGTTTATCATAACGAGCTTTTTCTTTGTTGCGGGCATCATAAAAATTATTAAATAAATCAGTTTTATGCTGATTAAAATTAACGATATAGGTAACATTTTTGATAGAATTATTTTTTGCATATAATTTGTTTTTTTCTTTTGAATATGAAATTACTGCCCAGCTGTTTTCATTAACAAAAGTTTTTGTATTCTCAAAGTTCCAGCCTAATGCTTCTTGTAAAATACCTTCTTCGAGAAATTCTCGTGAAGCAGTATCTAAAGGATTTATTTCACCCTTATCTCGGCCACCACTAAAATCATCATATTTATATCTTTTAGTTATGCCATATGCCTCTCTGCTGAGAATTGCGTATTTTATGTTTCTGTGAGTAAATGTAGGCAATACTGAAGCAGATTTATAATTACATGGAAGGATTTGAAGTTCAGGAGAAACTTGCAGTTCATCGGTACGTACTATATATACATTTAATGTAAATAACAGTGATATAAAAATTATTTTAGTATTCATATGATTCTTTCCTTTATTATATTCTTTGTTTAGATTTAATATAACAAGAAGACATTCATATATTAAACAGTTTTTATAAAATTTCTTGTTGAATATTTTATTTTCCAACACAAAATTCACGAAACACAGCATCCATACCAGCTTCACTTATTGTTTTACCGGTTAATTCTGATAATAAAGATAGTGCATCATTAAGATGGTATGAGACAAGTTCGTAGTCAGTAGTATCAGTTAGCATATTTATTATGATCATTAAATTGCTTTCAAGAGAAAGTATATTGGCATAGTGCCGCTGATTAAGTAAAAAAGGAGACCCAATAGATTGGAACAACGTAGTAATTTTTTCCTGAATTGCTTTTTCAACTGAATGAATACTGTCTTTATCGGCAATACTGGTGACATATGCTATTTTATCGCATAATAATTGATGTGGTTGTTGAGGTAGATCTGCTTTAGTAAATACAATGATAATTTTATCATTGTATCGGATAAGTAGCTCTTCATAAATAGTTGTTTCAACAATAGTAATTTTTTGTGATCCATCACATACAAGAAGAATAATATCAGCCTTATGCGCTTCTTGATGTGAGCGAGTTATACCTATCTGCTCAATAATATCATCAGTTGTGCGAAGACCAGCTGTATCAATCATAGTCCAATAGTTACCGTTTTTATATAATCCCGCTTCAATTGCATCTCGTGTTGTACCAGCAATATCAGTTACAATTGCACGTTCTTGGTCAAGTAGTGCATTAAACAATGATGATTTGCCAGCATTAACAGATCCAATAAGAGCGATTCGAATGCCACTTCTAATGTGTTGTTGTTGGTTGAAGTTCTTTTTAAGGTACGTAACGGTTTCTAGAATAGTAGTAATAATTTCTTTAATGTCATGATTGAATTCCATATTCTCTTCATCAAGAAATTCAAAACTTGCTTCTGATAACGCCAAGGCTTTAATAAGTTGCTGTTCTATAGAAGCAACCCATTGAGTAAAGCTACCTTTTAGTTGAGATAATGACTGTTTAAGCGTCAGTTGCGTATTTGCGTGAATGAGTTCATTGATAGCCTCAGCTTGGATAATATCAATTTTATTATTGAGTACTGCACGACGAGAAAATTCACCTTCTTGAGCTGTACGCGCGCCCGCATTGATAGCAATTCTAATAATATTTTGAATAATAAATGGATTGTTGTGGCAAGTTATTTCTATCGTATCATCGCCGGTAAAGGTATGAGGAGCACGCATCAATAAAAAAAGCACTTGATCAATATGTACGCCTTCTTCATCAATGATCCACCCATAATGAATAGTATGTGTTGCCTGAGAGCTTATTTTTTTATTTCCAGGAAGTTTGCTTATCAGATCAACAATAGCAAACACTGTATGGCCAGAAAGACGCAATAAAGCAATAGCTCCACTTCCGTGCGGTGTACATTGAGCGATGATCGTGTCATTAAAAGTACTGTATAGCATAACACGCTACTCAGGACGAATTAAAACAACTTTAAGGTCTTTAATTTCTTGTTTGTATTGGTTGCGCAAGGATGATGTAATAAGGTGAGCTAAGCTCCGAAACAACTGTTTTTCATGCGTTGGATCAGTGATTAATGGTACATTAAAGGTAAATTTTAAATTTTTACCAGCAATTTCTGAATTGAAAGTAACTGATTCCATTTTCATAAGCACCAAGACATGCTTAAGCCAATTTTGTGCAGCATTAACCATTGTGTCATTCCATGTAGAAGGTACACGAGGCGATTTTTCTTGATGGGGAGTAGCTGCAGTTTTTGGTTTTTCGGCTATTTTATTTGCGGCTGATGGTGTAATAGTGTGTAATTGTGTTTGCTTTGCAGTAACTACAGAACGTGCTTGTTGCTCTAGTTGTTTATTGTTATTGTTCTCATGATGCGGTTGACTTTTTGACGCTTGTTCTGCTGGAGTAGTTTTTTGTTTAATTTCACGAATTTCAGGACGACATTCTTTTATCTCTTGGCGCGCTTTTGGCAATGAAGATTTTTCATGTATAACTGGTTTATCAGTAAAAAAAATACCTATTTTTGCAGGTTTTGTTGTCATTCCAAAAAAATTTCTTTCTTCTTTTTCAAAAATTTTGATTGAAAATTCTTTTGGACTTCCTGCTTGATCCCATGCCTTTTCAATGGCTTTTATTATTGATGATGCTTGTTCGATGATAGATTTCATGAAATGGTCCTGTGTGAAGATAAACAATTATAAAAAAGGAAAATTTTGGAGCGAGAAACGGGATTCGAACCCGCGACCTTTGCCTTGGCAAGGCAACGCTCTACCAACTGAGCTATTCTCGCTTAAAGATTTATCTCTTTAATAAATAAAAGAGTACAATGATAAAGTAGCATGAATGTAGTTTTTGTCAATAGAAAATAGATATTACTTTAATTATTTCAGGAGATGAAGGATATGGTTGATTATTTTGTAGGAATAGTAAATGAATTTCAGGATCAAGAAATCATTCTTGAGTTAGGTATGATGGGTATTACACTGCACGTAGCAACAGCACAATCATTCGAAAAAAGTATTCCAATTAAGGTTTATAGCTATTTTCATTGGAATGCGGAAAACGGCCCAACCCTTTTTGGTTTTATGCTGCCACTGGAACGTTCTGTTTTTCGCATTATCATTAGTTGTTCTGGTATTGGTCCTAAAATAGCATTAGCAATTTTAGCTGATTTAGGAGCTCAGAAATTTTTGCATGCTATTTCAACTGGTGATGATCAGATGTTGAATAAAGTAAATGGTATCGGCAAAAAAAAGGCAGAACAAATTATTGTGCAATTAAAACATAAAGTAGCAACGCTGATAGAATCAGGTTCTGTGGATGTTAATGAAATGCAAGACGCATCACATTTTCATGATGTTTCATTGGCCTTACAGTCATTAAATTATTCTCGGATGGAAATTGGGCGTGCGATGGATTATTTAAGAAAAAGTACAAAAATAGATAAGATAGCGTTTGATGTTTTATTGCGTCAAGCTCTATCTTATCTATCTAAACAATTATAATTTAAAAAATGACTTTATTTTCGTTTTTTTATAGCTTCTATTTCTGCATAGAGATCTTTAAAGGTTTTTTCGCAGTTATCTTGATCTGAATCGAATGCTTGACATCCGAGGATTAAGGAGTCTATTTGTTCTCTGACTGCTCTTATATCAAGAAGCTTCTCTTCTTTTGTTGATTTTTTATGTTGATCGTCAAGAAGTTTTAATTCTTTTTGTTCTTTTATTTTAAGATTATTTTGAATTTCAAGCTCCTGTTGTTTTCTTTTTTCTAAATCTCCTGTAAACCAATCAATACCATAATCTATTCCTTGATCAATTTTTTTACCCGCAACTTGAGTTAACACTTGTATGGTGGCAGCTTTTGCAATTTGGGTGCTAGAATTATTTTTTTCTTCAAGTTCGTATCTTAAGGTATTGTTTTTAATTTGATTGTCATAGAAATCATTTTTTTTATTAAGAAGATCTATTTTTGCTTGAAGATCAGGATCATTCGCTTTATTTTCGGGTTGCGACCCAAGATTATTTTGATCATTATTTTGATTAGAGTTATCCATACAGCTTACATTAGCAGAAATACAAACACTTACTATTAATAAGAATAAAAGATTTTTTTTTACTGTCATTAGTCATTCCTATGGCAATATTGGTTAAACATTTTTTTTGCATCATTACATTCAGCTTCGATAGCTTTGTCTAAAGAATTTAGATAAACATCATCCTGCAAGGATTGTTTGTCTAAGAATTTATTGTAGTTATTAATTTGTGAAATAATACTTACATATTCTTCATGAGCAGGGTTTTTAGAAAGCAGTTTGTTAATTATAAGGTTGGTTATTTTTGTAAAACAAAAAAATTGACTATCATGTTTAATGCACTTATCAAAACATTGTTTGACATGAAGCCAGGTTGGCCTGAAATTTTCATAGGAAGTATTTTCATTTTTAGTTTTAGTTATTTTAGATAAAAGTTTTGAAATTGAATAATCTGTTTCGGTCATTTCTTGTCGTTGTTTTGGTCGGTCATCATTTATAACATTAGTTGCATATCTTGTTAGCTCCTCAGCGAAATCACCTTTGTTTTTATCGGGATGAACTTGAAGTAGTATTTTACGGCTATTTTTTTTATGGTCAGGATTATTGGGATTACACAAGTCAGCGATTATATTTTTTGCTTTATTTAGGTCTTGAGATGTATGTTTAGGTTTTTGTATTAATGTCGTAAAGTTTTTCCAGTTATTGTCCATGGAAAACAAATTACTAAAATGCAATGAACAAAAAATCAATATCACTAAAATTTTTTCAGTTTTAATTTTTTTCATGTATACCCCTATGAAATTTTCGCATATACTTTAATATTCTTTTTTGTGCTTGATATGCTTCATCAAGGCAAACTTTATCAATTGATTTATTAATGCGATCAATTGATGCGAATTTCATATCTAATTCATTTATATCTGTTTTTATTTTTTGATTTTGTGTCAATAAAAATGTTTGCAAAACGTCTTCTTTTTTTAATAGTCTATTGCCTAAATTTTTAGTGAGACTAAAAATCGTTTGATCAGCAAGTATTTCTTGTAGCGATACTTTGGTGTAATCATAATTTGTTTTAGGAAGTATATTAAATTTCGTCATTAATATATTATTAGAGTACCAGTCGTACGTTATTTCTATTTCTACACTAAAAGAACATGCTATATTCAAAAAGGTCAGCATAGTCATTAATAAAGCACTAAAAGCTACTATTCGATTCATCATTTTTCTATTAATTTTGCAGTAAGCCAGTTTTCTTTTTCTTGCATAATTTTATCGCTACTTTCTGTGTAGTGATCATATCCAAGAAGATGGCAGATGCCGTGGCACAATAATGTGCGTAGATGTTCATTTATTGTTTTGTTCTCTTGTTCACACAATCCTTTAATATATTCAAGTGAAATAATCAAGTCGCCTACATTCTTATCATCTTCGGTTTCAATTATAATACTTTCTCCGGGTTGTAGGTCGGGGTGAAAAGGAAAAGATAAAATATCCGTTGGCTCATCTTTACTGCGAAAATCACGATTAAAACATTGAATAGCTTGATTATCTGTTAATAAAATACCTAAATCAAAATCTCCATATCCCATCAGAGTTAATACTTTTTGAGCATCTTGCTCAAATTGATTTATGCTAAGATCTGTAATGCATTCTTCATTATTTATATTAACCATTGTGCGATCTCTTTATTTTTAACGTAGGTATTTATTCCTTTTAGTGTTGATTAAAAATGAAAAAAAATCAAGCGGATAAGCTATTTTTCTTATTCAAGTACTAAATGCGCATGCCATACATCATTAGTTTTAATCAATTCTGGATGTTTGTTATCCTGTTCGTTATAGGTAATGTTGAGCGCCTGCGTGATGCCGCAAATAAGTTGATTATGTTCGGCAAGATCATCTCCAAGAACACTATTTGCTACAAAAACATGCATTGTTTGTAGCGGGGTTTTGAGGGAAATTTGTTGTTCTGATTTAAGTTTACGTACTTGCGTTGCTAAAGTAATGACCATGTTTATTATTGTGGCATCAGATTCAAAAGCATATAGTATATGCACATCCTGGTAACGTGTTTGGTGGAGAGAAGGTATAGCTTCATGATGAACATAAAGTTCTTGGTAAAGCATTTCTGTAATATGCGGTAAATATGGTGCATATAATTGCAATATACGTAATCCTGCATGATATAGCGTCCAGCGAGTAGCATTAACTGCATTTTCGGGATATTGTTCTGGATTGAAAAGTTGATTTTTAATTAATTCTATATAGTTGTCACAAAAATCATTCCAAAAAAAATGTTCTAGAACATCAAGCGCAAGCCCATATTCGTGTTGTTCAAAATGATGCTGATATTTAGTAAAACATGCAGAAATAGTGTGGAGTAACCATTTATTCACTGCGCCTAATGTATCAGGAGTGGTATGCGGCGTGGTAAAGTTTATTATATGAGGCTCAGCAAAACGAAATGCATTCCATAATTTGGTAATTAGTTTTTGTCCAATGGTAAGTTGTTCTTCTGAGAACATCATATCATGTCCTAATTTTCCTGAAGCTGTCCAATATCTGATGGCATCAGCGGGATATTTTTGTAGCAATATAATAGGGTCCATGGTATTGCCATCTTTTTTGGACAATTTTTCTTTTTTATCGCTAAGCACATGCCCAGATATGACAATACTTTTCCATGGCGCAACACCATGATGCATCCATGTTTTGACGATAGTATCAAAAGCCCACGTACGAATAATATCATGTGCTTGTGGTCGCATGCTCATGGGAATGAATTGATTATGCGTATCATTCGATACAGTGGCTGTAAAAGGTGAAAAATCTGTGTCTGAACTTTTTGTTTCAAGTAAATTTTGACAAATATATGGTGTGAGCGATGAAGTATTCCAGGTATCCATAACATCAGTATCAGGCTTAATATTGCTGCTGTTACAGTTAGTGCAAGAGCCTTTATAAGGAACTTCTTGTGGATCGATAGGCAGTTGATCTGCGCGAGCAAGTAGAATTGCACCGCAATCTTGGCAGTGCCATGCAGGAAACGGTATGCCATAAAAACGCTGACGTGATATTCCCCAATCCCATGCTAAATTTTCAACCCAATCGTTATAGCGCGATTTCATAAACGTAGGATGCCAGTCGATAGTGTTAGCGCTGTCTAAAAAATTTTGTTTATACGGTAAAATAGAAATAAACCATTGCGGTAGTATTGTAAATTCTATTTCTTTTTTGCAGCGCTCATGAACGCTGACATTATGAGAAATTGGTTCTTGTCGTATGACAAGATTTTTTTCTTTAAGTTTTTCAAGCACTGCAATCCGGGCTTCGGTGACTTTCATTCCGTGTAGAAATCCTGCATTATCAGTACATTTACCATCTAACCCAATAACACGATGATACGGAAGATTATGTTTTTTATACCAAATTATATCTGTTTTGTCGCCAAAGGTGCATACCATTACAAGGCCGCTTCCTTTTTCAATTGCAACAAGTTCATCTTCGAGAATAGGCACTGTTTGGCCAAAAAGTGGTACAATTGCACTTTTATTGCGTAAATGAGTGTAACGAATGTCTGCAGGATTATAGAGTAATGCAACGCATGCAGGCAATAGTTCTGGGCGAGTTGTTGCTATAATGAGGTTGTTGCCATCGCTATCTTTGAAAATAATATCATTGAATAATGAAGGTAATATTTGATCATCAAGTTCTGCTTGCGCAACAGATGTTCGGCAGGTAGTGCAATAAAGTGCTGGTTCTTGTTTGCGATAAATATAGTTTTTTTTAAAAAGCTCAATAAATGATTCCTGCGATATTTTACGTGAATTAGATGATATTGTTGAATATGTTAAACTCCAATCAGCTGAAAGCCCCATTTTTTGCCATAATTTTTTAAATGTATTGGCAGCATCATGAGATTCTTGCATGCAAAGATTAATAAATTCAGAACGAGACATCTCATGCCCCCGAATGTTACGTTTTTTTTCAACATATCGTTCTGTTGGAAGGCCATTATCATCAAACCCAAATGGATAAAATACTGAAAAACCGTTCATTCGTTTATAGCGTGCGATAATGTCAGTTTGTGTATATGAAAAAATATGACCAATATGTAAAGTGCCCGAAACAGTTGGTGGAGGGGTGTCTATACTAAATAGTTTGCCGGGATTGTTTTCCATAGCATACGTGTTGTCATTTTCCCATTGTTGTTGTATGCGTGCTTCACATGATTGATGATCGTATTTTTTTTCCATTGATTGCTTTACTGGTTAAATTACATAATAGTTTTTTTATTAGTATACCTTGTTCGCCATGATGCGACTAGTTTTAGCTTAACGTAAGCCACATAACGTTGCCATCGAATGTATTTGTGAAAAATTGACATAATTTCTGTCTGTGTTATATTTATGATAATAAATTTAAAATCGTATCAATAGTATTAAGAGTGCTAGTGGAAAAATTAGCTAATGATAAATATTTGTAATAATATCTCTTTTAAAGCAATTGCCTGGCTTTTTTTAACGCACTATCCCTTGCCAATGATGCAATCAATTAAAAAACCTTTGTCCCAAAATTATTTTCATAAGCTTAATGGACTCTGTTACACCGATAATTGTGCTTTTATAGACAAAATACAAACAATGCAGTGCGCTGCTCTTATTGCCTACTATCGACTCACGAACAGAAAATCGCATTTGAGTAAAGTAATGGATCATATTAAAAAGGAAATTACTGAATTTGAAACTACATTACTTGTACTAGAACAGGAAGCGCTTAATGCTATTAAAAAGAAGTATCAGATGAGTGATATCGTGTGGAGTAGGTGTTTATATGATATACAGCAGACTAAACAATCTTATATCACTGGAATGACACAAAAATATACTACTGTCATTCACGATGAAAAAATTCCTCACAACATCTTCGAAATACTTATTACATTGCTCAAAAAAAATAACATAAACCCAGACAGCGTCCATCTACACATGATTTCTGATCAAGAGGAAATTGAAGCAAATCCATCGCACATTGCATACACGAAAAGCTTTATTAACGTCCTACCAGAAAATGGTATAGAAAAAGATCTTAATATTAGTCATGATTATATCCCTGCCGAAATAAAATTATTTCCGCGCATAACAAATTGTCAATTAACTACCGAAATAGCAAGTAAGTGCGCTCATGAAATTCAACATCTAGTACAGCAGCATGCGCTTTCTGAGCTTATTATTACTGAATATTTATATTATTATTATGGTATTGATGCAGTAGAATTTAAAAAAAGTTCAGAATATCAACGACTTTCTTGTATCCATGAAGCACAAGCGGAGATATTTTCTGCAACAAAAGATGCTTACATTGCTGAATGTTTTAAAGTAATGCGCTTAAAAAGTTATTATCCTGATCATCTCTATGAGGAACACTTTTTTCATATTTCTACCATTGCTATGCTATGGAAAGTTTATGCATGGCTTGAATATTTTTACTAAAAAAGTTTTAATAACAATCAACATAAAGGTGGTAAATAAATGAGTACAGTAACTATGAAAGCAGTCTTTATTTTTTTGAGTATAACTTTTTTTGCATCGACATGTGGCATAGAAACATATAGAGAAAAGATATACAAAAAATGTATTGAAAATATAAAAATTTACAAAATGGGTGTAAATATGATTGATGGTACATTAAAAATTGTATCAGAGGTTATCGCATTGTTTGTTCATACCACACATAATAAAAGAGTAGCTCTTTATTTTGAAAATGAAGCAGATCAACGTATCAATAATATAAGAAAAAATCTGATTAATAAACAAAAAACAACAATTGAAAATATTGCAATTGATTTTGGTGCAACTAAGGAAGAGTTACAAAGCGAGATCGCATTTTTTAATCAATTTTTAGAACTTTCAACAATATACATGTCTCAACCACATAGCCATATAGTTCCCATGCAATTAGACTCAGAACTATTTTTTTTGTTTGAAGATACTAATGTTCACCCAAGTAATATCGAAATAATAATTTCATTAGAACCAAATAATGAAAATCATAATAGAATTGCTACCGCTAACAAATTAATTCCAAAAATAAACATCACAAATAATAATATAAGTTCGGTAGATGCTCAAAAACTTCCATCTATAATTATTTATCCAAAATTTTTTTCGTTATCAGATAAGCAAAAAAAAGCTACCCTTGCTCACGAAATAGGACATATTGCATCACAACATGCAACAATCCAAGACAATATTATTAACGCCATAGAATATTTTGCTGATGTAAAGCAAGAGCAAATAATGAATAACAAAAACTATAAACAGCTAATAATAATACATGAACAACAAGCCGATATTTTACACAAAAATCCAAAAACAGCAGAGCTTATGAGGCAGTATCGAGCTACTGGTTATTACCCAAAATGCCTTTTTTTAAAACATTATTGGCAACTTGCTCAAATTGATGAATTATATAAATTTTCAGAAAAACTTAGAAACTACAGTTCTGATATGCATAATTAATGTTGTGTAACAGGTAGCATTACATTCATATTATCAGGTTAAAATAAATCAACTGCGTTTTCTGCTATTAATTTTTCTTCATAATTTTTTAATTAAAAAATTGATGTTGCCACCAAACTTTAAGAAGAGCGCTAAACATACGCAATCCACCGCGCAACGTTAATTTACTATCAGCTTGATCATGCCACGTTGTTGGAATTTCTCTAATTGTGTAATGAGATTTTTTACATAAATAAAGTAATTCAACATCAAAAGCCCATTGAGTCACTGTCAACTGTGAATTAATATGTTCAAGTACTGCGCGTTTAAATAATTTTGCACCACACTGCAAATCATAATATGATAATCCAAATAACAACCATACAAACGGTTCATAAATAATACGACTTCCATAACGTTTATATGCAGGACGAGGGGGATATATTTGCGCTCCAGGGATATAACGACTCGCAATAACGCCATCATTATTGCCGATATTAGTAACAAGATCATAAAATGCATCAGGCGCAGTTGCCATATCAGCATCAACAAATCCAATGAGATCGTTATCACGTGTTAGGGCATTAGCAAATCCTGCTTTTATAGCAAATCCTTTGCCGGCTTGTTCTAAATCAAGAATGATGATTAAGTGATCATTTAGATCATTACGTACACGTTCAATAACATCAAAAGTTTTATCGGTGCATCCATTGAGGACAATAACAAGTTCAAAAGAAATATTTTTTTTTGTAAAAAATTGATAATAGGCACGCACTGTTCTTTCAATGCGATTTTCTTCATTATGCGCGGGAATGATAATGCTTATTTTCATGAGTCTAATAATATAATTAATAATATAGCACCAGTATAATATTTATTTTTATAAAAAGAAAAAAAATTATAAATTTAGAAAGTAGAATACAATTTTTTCTTTTATATATTATACTAAGCGCTGTAGAAAAATAATTTTTTTATAAATTAGAAAGGAAAAATTCAAACGATAGATCAACAGAACCTAGTTATTATTACCATAATAAAAAAATATTTTATTCACGTTTTTTAAGGACATATTTATGCAAAAAAAATTATTACTCGTTCTAAATGTTGTATTATTTTCTGGATTAACTAATTCTATCACAATAAACGCTGGTACAATAAAAACTGCTGCAATTATTGCAGGAATTGGAGCTATAGGTGCTGGTGGAAGTTATGCTAAAGATATGAACAAAGAATATGCAGAGGCTGAAAAAGATCCGGACACAAAATTACTTTTAGTAAAAGCTGGTGCGGCAATTACAATGGTAATTGGTGCTGAATATGTATCAGCTAGTAATGGTTCAGGGTCAGATTTAGCAGAAAATTTAATTAAAATTGCTGTTGGCGTTGTTGCTTTTGGAGCACATTCTGATAGAATTGCTCGTTGCGCACGTTATATACCACTTTTAGGTGATGTTATTACAGACCCTATTGATCCTAAGACAGGTAAGGAAAATAAGCATATTGGAGCATGCGTTCGAACAATTATGACATATGTAGCATTAAAAGGATTAGCATTAGAAGGGCTTAAAGCGTGTACATCAGGGTCAATGATAAGTTGTAGTAAAAAAAAGAGTTAGTAGTTGATTCATAAACTGTTACAAAAAAGAAAGAGCCTTCTTAAATTTAAGAAGGCTCTTTCTTTTTTGTAATTATTTACTAGAAAAATAGATATTATAATTGTTGAGATAACTTTCATATATTTGTTGACAACCATCTCGCTCGGTTGGAGTTGTACCTGTTTTAGCGCATTCTCTGTATTCATTTATTTTTTGCTCAACATGTAAACGACGTTGTAAATCTTGAAGCACTAACTGCTGTCTTCTTTCTTCATTATCATTTAAGCGGCTTGCTGCTTTACTCTGTTCTTGTAATAGCGTTACTTCAACATAATTAGGATGATTTTTTAACTCAAGCTCTATTTGTCTTTCTTGTTTGGTAAGATTGATTACTTCAGGATCTTCAGTTAATTTATTAAATATATACGGCACTCCCACACTGAGCGCAATTTGGAGTAAAGTCCAAAAAAGTCTCGAAGACAACGTTTCTGTTGATGCTGTATCAGGGGCTGTATTCTTTCTTGTGTGTTTGATAACCAAATATAAGGGGTCACTAGATGTCCCTGCTGCAGATAGATTAGCTGCTGCTAATTTCTCCGCAAGTGTTAATCCAGCAGTATACATTCCATAACATTGCCAATTGAATGTAATAGTCGTAATAACAATAAAAAAAAATGATCTCTTTTGTTGTATTTTTCTGATATCAGACATAAGAAAATTCCCCTTGTGAAATAATATTTTTTTAACTAATATGTATTATTATAGTAAATAAATAAATCTTAATAAAGTGCCTTTATCGATGATCATATTCAATCCTCACAAAACAATAGATATTTTAAAGCAGTTTTTACCTGATAATCCAGTTATAGTTGAAGCAGGAGCATTCGATGGTAATGATACAAGAAAAATGTCTTTGCAGTGGTCAAATGGCATTATTCATGCATTTGAACCTCTTGATGAGATTTATCAACGGTTATACACAAATACTGCTTCCTTATCTAATATTTATTATCATTCTCTTGCATTAAGTGCGCATACAGGAACAGCACTTTTTTATGTTTCCGAGCGACCTACACGGCCAGGAATAGCTTCTCAGGCAGGATCATTACATAAACCAAAAGAACGATTATCACAATCACCGTTAATATTTCCACGTACGGCGATAGTGTCAACAGTTACCCTTGATGAATGGGCAGAGCATAATAAGGTTAATAACATTGATTTATTGTGGCTTGATACGCAAGGCCATGAACTTGCTATACTTAAAGCAGCACCTCATATGATTAAAAATATCAAAGTTATTTTGACCGAAGTTGCATTTATCGAAAGTTATGAGGGTCAATCACTTTATATAGATATTGTTGCATGGATGAATGAACATAACTTTGAACTTGTTGGATGCGACTTTGAAAAAACAACAGCATCTTTTTTTGGTAATGCACTTTTTATACATCGTGCATTTATTACGCAATAACTATTTTCTTTGTCTTCCATCTCGTGTTACTATTTGGGCGTTTTTTTATGGCTATAACATCAATTATTGATTTTCCATTAGTTAGTTTTTTAACACTTTCTGGATAAATAACTACTTTGTTATTGCCTAATCGTTGAACAAATCGTGAATAATGTGAACCGGGGCGAACCAAACAATCAAATTCCATCATGGAAAAGAAATCTTCTAAAACGTTTAATTTGTGGTTATTTTCTTCCATACGACAACCAAAAGTTATTTGATAATTTTTTAGTGCTTTTTTAAATTTTGTTAAAAGTTCTGCTGGCTCAAGATGATCAGTAAAAATATGTACATATAATTTTTCATTTTCAAACATTTTAGCTAATCTTTCTACTTGAGCAATAAAAAATTCATCGGGAACAAAGCGTAATGGACAACGCTCCTTTTCTTGCTCATTGTCAACAACAAAGCCCCCACCATTTCTTACGTGCACAGCTATTGAAACACACCCATCAGGAATAATAACTTTTTCTATCGGATAGCGAGGCATAATGTTTTTTTTCAGCTCTTTTATAAATACTGCATCAAACCAATCAATAACAACATCAGTTTTCCAATGGCTGATATAAAGTGTGTTGCTATTGGGTAATAATTTATAGTGTGATGACTGAGGTAAATGCATTACATGAGAAAAAAGTTGCAAATAATTGGTGGTATATATGTTTTCCTGCTCATGCATTATAAGTTCATCTGAGTGGGGAAACGGAAGATAAAGAAGTGGAATTTGATGTCTGTATGAAAGCCATTTTGCTTTTGAATATGAAAGAAGATTATCTCCAAATCGACCTCCGTTTGGTTCCCAGGTAATAGCGCTTTGAAAGTTTTGCCCTTCTTTAACGGCATCATTAATGCCAAATGATTGTGCACCGTAGATAAGCAGCATTGCAGTGCATAAAAATAAATTATTTTTCACTACATATCCTTTTTAGTTTTTTTTTATTTTTCTAATGATAAGGTAATAAACATAATAAAAAAAATACAATAACTTACAAAGGAGTTATCATGAAGTTTACAAAATATATTATCGTTCTTTTGTTTTTTGTTTTCTCGGATTATTGCTATGCTAATAAAAAAATAAAGCTGTATGCTTTATATACTCCATCGCATGCAATCTTAAAAGATACATTTTTTTTACCGTCTATTCAGGATGATTTTGAGATTATTTTTGAATTTTGTGATCAGACATGTCCTTCAGGAGATTTCATGGGACAAGGATGGACTGAAACTACTATTCAAAAAGTTAATCTTATTATTCGTGCAATTAAGGAAAATTGGGGATCTATTTTTATTTTTTCAGATGTTGATATTCAATTCTTTTGTCCAATTGAAGAAATGATTCTTAAATGCATGCACGGTAAAGATTTAATGATTCAAAAAAATACACCAAATGGAGTATTATGCACAGGTTTTTTTGCTTGTCGTGCCAATGAAAAGACATTGCAACTATGGATAGATGTAAAAAATATAATGGAACAGGATGTGTTACAAAGTGATCAAATTTCTCTCAATCAATGTATTAAAAGACATAGCAAACAAAACCCTTATAATCTTGTATGGGGTTATTTACCAACAAAATATTTCTTTGGTGGAGGAACATTCACGGGATGTTATTGGAAATCAGGGATGTCCTTACCTATACCGGCTAAAGCAATGATGCATCATGCTAATTTTACTAAAGGTATCAAAAACAAGATTGCACAACTAACCTATGTTCGAGATATAGTAAACAATAGAAAAAAAAATTAGCTAAAAAATAGACCTAACAGATTCATTTTTTAAGAACAGCCCTACTCGTGCAGATGCTGACGACACAAAATGCATTTCTTTTAAAAGGCTATATATATTATTAAAATGTAAATTTTTTATTTCTTGATATAAAATTGATTTTCGACAAAGAAAGGTATCTTCTCCTACCACAGTCTTTCGCCATTTATCTGATCCTTGGGAAAATTTCCAGGCACAAATGTTATCATCAAGAGGTATAAATCGTGGAGCCCCTTTATCTAATGAATGTCGATTAAGATAAAAACGATAGCTATATGTTTTTTCGAGCCAAAAAATATAGTGTGAAAAATCTAATGACTGAATAATAGAAGATGCATCAGTCATTATACAAACATGATTGCTCTTGCCCGTACTTAAATAATCTAATAAACGATTTTTTAAGTTTTTATTGCCATCTACGTCGTAAGGAATAAAGATTATATGGGGAAACTGCTTTTTAATTGATCGGCATAACTTTTTATTTTCTACAGTGTTTGTAAAAAATACATATATTGTTTCTATACCCGAAGTATGTTCTTGGATATTTTCTAAAACAGATTTTATATCAATAAAATTATAACGACATAATAGAAATAAATCCGTAGAAGCATTCTTATATTTAGCAAGCCTATCTTTTCTGGGTTGATAAAGAGCAGCGTAACAAGCTTTTTGTCTAATTTCACGAGCTGACGCAGTTTGAATAGATCGATCAACTTTGAATCCAACAATTTCCGAATATAAATTTCTTATATAAAGGATATCAGAAATAAATTTAATATGATTATGTGACATTTCAACCATGGGAAAATACATAGCAACATCATTGCTTGCTGGATAAAGGTCGCCTTCAAATCCTTCAACATTATCTGCAATGAGATCTTCAAGTTTAACAAGCTTAAATAACCATCCACGAAATGAACGTGGATGCATATAAATAAAGCTGTAATAGCGATAGGCTTGTTTACGTTGAATATGCTTTGGGATAGGTCGGCAATATCCCATTTCTTTATGACCCCATGCAAGTGCCTGAGAAGCGGGTACATTACGGTATTGACCATAGGTAAACCATATATTTTCATCATCATAAACACTATTGATATAGGAGAGAACATATAAATGAGCTAATGAATCATCACCATCAACCATAACAACAATTTCATCATCGTCACATTCATATAACATGCGATATAAATTAAATAATTTACGATAACGTTTCTCATTCTGAATAAAGATAATCCGGTCTTGAAAATTATTATCGATAATATATTTTTGAATAACATTAGCATTATTATCTGTTGAGCAATCATCGACAATTATAACTCTAAAATTATTATATTTTTGCATCATAATTGAATTGAGAGTGTTTTCGCTCCATTTCTCATTATTATAGGAACATACAACGACTACAATAGGTCGTTCAATGCTATATATAGCGTTTCCATAACAAAGAGATAATGCTACTAATATTATTGTATAATTCATCTTAATTTCCTTTTTTTTTTTATAAATAAAATCACTAATAATTTATAAAAAACAGTATCATATTTTAAAAAAAAAATCTTATTGTTAGTTGTTCAACAATAATAAAAGGCATGAAATAGTTGCTGATTTTTTCTAACTTATATTATGGTAGGGCATAGTAATGAATCATATTTATATTGAAAATTTATCTAAAAAAGGAGATTTATATGTGTATGTGCATTTTGCAGAAAATTTTTTTTCTTATATTATTTCTGGTCTCGTCATCACTGGTTAATGCGCAACATGATAAAATAATAACAATTATTGGCACGGGTTATGTTGGACTTGTTTCAGGTGCATGCTTTGCAGAAATTGGTAATTCTGTTGTTTGCGCTGATATCGATTCAGATAAAATAGAGCTTCTATCAAATGGAATTATGCCAATTCACGAAGAAGGCCTCGAGGCTCTTGTTAGGCGTAATGTTGACGTTGGAAGGTTAATGTTTACCGATAATGTTGCTGAAGCTATTAGTATGGGCGATATTATTTTTATTGCTGTTGGTACGCCTATGGGAGATGATGGTAGTGCAGATTTATCGTATATAGATGATGTTGTTAAAATGATTTCTGAAAATATAAATTCATACAAAATCATTGTCACCAAAAGCACTGTTCCTGTTGGAACAGGCAAAAAAATTCGAGCTCAACTAGAAAATATTTATGGTATTGACCCTAGCTTATTTAGTATTGTTTCTAATCCAGAATTTTTACGCGAAGGTCGTGCGGTTCGTGATTTTCTTAATCCAGATAGATTAGTTATAGGAACTGATTCAGATAGTGGACTTATCGCTTTGTGTGAGGTTTATGAAGCGCTTATTGCTGAAGGCATTCCGTATGTAATTACTGATGTGCAAACGGCTGAAATGATTAAATATGCATCAAATGCTTTTTTATCAGTAAAAATAAGCTACATTAATGAAGTTGCTAATTTATGTGATGCAACTGAAGCTGATGTAAAAACAGTTGCATATGCTATGGGCTTAGATCATCGCATAAGTCCTGCGTTTTTAAATCCAGGTCCTGGATTTGGTGGATCTTGTTTTCCAAAGGATTCTCAAGCTATAGTTCATATTGCTCATCAACATAATTTACCTTTTCATACTGTTCAAGCAGCATTAGATGCAAATGTTATTCAACAAGGAAAACCGGTCGAAAAACTACAGGTTCTTTTGAAAAAAGAACGCAATGAAAATATTGCTGGAAAAACAGTCGCCGTTCTTGGTCTTGCATTTAAAGCTGATACTGATGATGTTCGTTATTCTCCTGCAATTAAAACGATCAGTTTATTACAAGAACTGGGAGCAATAGTAAAGGCATACGATCCAATTGCAATAGATAATATGCGAAAAATATTTCCTGATTTAACGTATTGCACATCTGCATATCAAGCTGCTGCTGAAGCTGATGCTGTTATTATTATGACTGATTGGGATGATATTAAACAGATTGATTTTGCACGATTAAAGAAGGTAATGTGTTATCCAATGATTATTGATGCTCGTAATATAATAAATCCAGAAATATTAAAACAACTTGGATTTGCATGTGATACAATTGGACAAACGCATTTATGTAAAAAACGCAATAAATATGTACGAACATTGGTTCCTATACGTGTTTGTAAACGTATATCATCAATAAAATTCCCTCCCAAATATCGTTAATATTTGTTTTTTTTAATAAAATGAGGAATATTAAATAGTATATTTCTCATTTTATTAAAAACTATATTAAGAATCATATGTACAAAAGATTATTTTTAATTGTCCTATTCATTTTCTCTCATTATATAAACGCATCACAAGCTAAAGATAATATAATTAAATTTGCATCTAACGTAGATTCGATGGATAAAGCTATTGAAGCATCAATGAATAGAAAGATATACAACAAAGTATTGAGCAATGTTGCTATACCATCTTTAATCATAAGAAATCATGGATCACAAGAATACCGTGTTGATATTGGTTATAGTTTTTCATTCGAAAAACTTACTCGTGTTCATACGGATTGTTCTGATTTATTTGTCGCTGAACATATAAAGAAGGAAGGTGATAAATTATCTATTATAATGATGAGAGATAGTAGAAAAAAGCAAACAACACATGAATTATATTTTGCAATACGAATAGAAAAATTAGAAATTGATAGTATAAAAAACTTAGATGATGAAAAAATATGTTTAACGTTGTCTGATAGACTAACAGTGTATAACTGTGAACTTAATAAAAGGGAATTATTGCGTATTATAAATGGAGGTTGGAGCACTACGTCTCTCATAGGTATTGGTAGTGGAGTATTTGGTGTTATTGTTCTTCTTGCTTACTTTAAATTTTGGTTAAAATAAAATGCATAAAAAATTGTTTTTAATTGTTTTTTTCGTTGTTTGTCCGTTGGTAGCATCTCAACATGAAAATAAGGCAACAATTATATATGTTCCTGCTGGTGGAACATGTCAGAATTGTCAGTGGAATTGGAAGATTATGCCCTCTTGTAATAATATTGAAAAGGATAAAGCTATATATAAAGTTTCTCCTGTGCTTATTAACAACAGGAATGAGGGGGGGGTTGATTATGACAAAAGTGCACAAGAGCTGGTCTTGACAGGTATTAAATACGATGAACCTACCTCGAAGCTTTATTCCACTATCACTCTCAGAATAAAAGAAAACTTATTTCGTAAACAACTTTCTGATATTTCTGATGATGGAGAATTTATTGTTATTAAATTATCAGATCCAACATTTCAAAATCAAAATAATGATAAATATTTAGCAATACGGAAACAATTAATCAAAGTATATTTACCTGACAAATCAATATCAATCAGTAGGCCTGTTGTAAATAATCAAACAACAGATAATACAAAGATTAACGAATTAAGTTGGGGTACAATTTTTGGTATTGGTGCAATTGGAATAGGTATTATTGTGGCAATTTATTTTAAAATGAGAACAAAATAAATTTAATAATTCTATGAAATATATATACATAGCTAACTGGAAAATGAATTTAAGTTTTACGCAAAGTATCGATTTTTGTGAAGATAATTTTATACTGTTACAAGAATTATCAAACAACGCTACCGTTGTGTTGTGTCCTTCATTTGTTGCACTTGCATCACTTGCTACAAAGCTAAAAAATAGTTCAATTGCTATTGGGGCACAAAATTGTTCTGAATATGAAACAGGAGCATATACTGGTGAAGTATCTGCTCTATCACTTGCACAAGTTGGCACTGCATATTGTATAGTGGGGCATAGTGAACAACGTATGTATCACAATGAAACTACAGAAAAAATTATAAAAAAAATAAAACTTTTATATCATTACAACATTAATCCGGTATTATGTATTGGTGAAACATATGATGATCTTATAAATAACCAAACACATACTGTATTAGCAAATCAATTAACACCGATTCTTATTGCAATAGCTCAAGAAAAAAATGATAAAAAAAATATTATTGTTGCATATGAACCTTTGTGGTCAATTGGAACGGGTATGATTCCAGAGCCACAGCAATTAGTTACTATTTTTGCATATCTTGCACAACTAATACCTACAATTCTTCCTGATTATTCTGTTCAATTATTATATGGCGGTAGCGTACAGAAAAATAACAGCGTAACATTAAAAAAAAATCCTTATATCAATGGTTTTTTGATTGGTAATGCAAGTATCAATTTCAAAGAATTTAGCGCTATAATAATAAATTAAATAATTATACAGTGGCTTTTTGATTACTAGAAATGTTGTATTCTGCAAGCCATGCTAAAAAAAGATGTTTAACAAAAATAGCTCGATGTAAAACTTTATTCACTTCTTCTATTTTCGCTTCGTTAATGGGAAATATTTTCATAAGACGTATATATCTTATGATATGGGCAGTTTTGATATAACGCTTACATATATTTATTTCAGTATCAATAGCAGTAAGAAATGTTATCAGCGGATACGCAAAATCAGTTGGATTATTTTTGTTATAATACCGTCCATTGATTTCACATAGTAAATCTTGCGTAAGTGTTTTGTGTGCAATTTCACATAAGTGTTCAAAATCATATTCAGATTTCCAATGCCCCCATATTGTATTGCCTTCCAAAGTATAATAATAATTTGTTAACAACAACATGCTTACAATGCTATACAGGCCTAACAATGTACTACCAAGGATTTTGTAGCGATAGTGCCACATATATTCTTTAATTAAGTTTGTTAAAGTAGAATAATTTTCTGCGGTCATAGTTTCAACAAATTTATTATAATAATAGATACTATTATCTCTTACATTAATAATAAATGCAGACGTATTAGTAAGAGTAATATTTGGATGAACCTCAATATGCGGACTAATTGTTGGATTGTAGGTAGGACCATTATACGTGGGAGCAATGGTATAATTTGGAAGATGATCTTGATTAGCATTTAAAGAAAATAATAATAAAAATAAGTATCCGGTAAATAAATAACGCACGAAGTTCCTTTTTTAAGTTATATTTGTTATAAGATACTAATGTTTTTAACTGTTTAACAAGTACCAAAATAAATGGATATCGCTATGATAATACGATGCAGCAACTTTTTTGTAGATGAATTTTTATGGATGCTAACATGGGGATGGTATCAACTGACCTTAGGGCTAATTTTTACCTGGTTCATATTTATCCTTATGGGACGAATGCGATTATTATCTGCATTTGTATTAACAATAAGCTCTTATGCCTTTGCTATTACTGCCTACTTTGGGTTAGTCTTTTGTTTTATTATTAATTTTTTTCAATGGGAATTTGTTAGCGGTGGAATACCCAATGTATATAGTCCTTTTTATGCGTCACTTATTTTTGCTGTTATTTTATCAGTAATGCAATATTTTTTTTATTGTATTATTGGTTATTGGAAAATTTTTTTTGCAAGTCAATTTTTTATACTTTCACTTGTAAGTAATATATTAGCGGCATTGTGTTCTTCGTATTTTATTAAACTTACTTTTTAATGATGAGAATGTTTCTTGTTTCTTTTTTATATTTCTCAACTTCTGGTTGATCAAAGGGATTAATATTTAATATAAAACCCAAATATATTATTTCAAGCATTTTTATTTGCATGAATTGTCCAAGATAGTAGGTAGATTTTTCTGGTATAGTAATAGATACAAATGGATGATTATCATTATAATATGCTTTTTTTGTTCCTTCTATAATAGCATTCATCAGAAATAACAATGATTTGTTTTGAATGTGCGGTACAATATTTTCAAATTCTTCATAATTTGGTACCACTAAATCAGAATTATTTTTTTTTATAGAAATAAATGTTGTAAATCTATTATGTGGCCCTGCTAAATAAAGTTGAGCAACAGAATGCAAATCAGCACTACCAAGTGATATGGTTGGCAAAATACCTATATTGACTAATTCATTATTTCTATCATATGTTTTACCGATGCTTTCAGCTGATAATTGTCGATACCATGCACCAATACCTTGTAATGCATGAGAAAAAATAAATGTATCATGAACTATTTTTCCTCGTATATAATGCGTAGCAATAATAGATGCACTTAATGCAGCATAATTATCAAAGATTTTTCTTTGCGTGCTCATCAAAAATCCAGTTCGTGCTCCTTCGCATAACTCTTCAATATTAATATCTAAAAAACAAAGTGGAAATAATCCTACCGCCGAAAAAACAGAGTAACGACCACCAACATTATTCGGGATAATAAGACAAGCAAATTTTTCATTTTGCGCAAGATTGTACAGCGCAGAATTTTTATCAGTGGTTGCTATGATAAAATTATGATAATTATACGGACGATAAATTTTGAGAATTTTAAGGAAAATTTCAAAGTTCGTAATTGTTTCCATAGTAGCGCCAGACTTGCTGACAACATTAATAAAAATATTGCTACCTGTTGTTAATTCATGTTTAACCAATTGTGCAATATCATTAGTGTGATCACTATCAATAGTATCTACAAAATATACTTTAATAGTATTGTGTTCATTATAAAATTTTCCTTTTAAGGATTCTAGCACAGCAATAGTACCAAGATTCGATCCACCAATACCAATAACTACCAATACTGTCGGATTAAATGCTTTTTTGAGTTTAACAGCCATTTCAGTAACAGTTTTAATTGTATCTTGATCAAATGGTAAGTTGATCGATGCATAATCGGTAGTATAATGGGAAGTATGAGCATCACAAACTCGTTCAATTTCACTTTTAAGCTTGTACTGCATTGACTGCAATGCTTCATTGTCAACCTGACATGTTGATACATAATCAAAATTAATAGCTTGCATAGCATCATTCCTTTTTTTAAATAAAAAAAACCATTTATTGATAACTATAAGCCTGATCATAACATTATGCCATAATACGAGCTAGTAAGTCCTTTACATACAAATCTTGAATTCGATATTTTGTATATAAAATAATATGAAGCGTGAAATTAAATTAAATTCAACAATAGTTTTTATGTCGAGGATTAGCATGAAAATAATTGGCAATGCCAAAGGAGAAATGCAATCTTTAAAATTTTACGATTGAAAAGAATCGTTTCTGTTATAGTCATGATGAGTTTTTTTACTTTCCTTAATTTGATTAACGAATGATATGTTTTAAGGTTATCTGATGGTGTTTTACACCATAAAATTATTCTTAAACTAAATTCTATTTTCTAGTTACAAGGAATAGTAAAATTAAAGCAGTAAAAGTTGCACCGCTTAACATAAGCATATATTTATATGTACGTAATGGGTCTGATTGAATAATGCTCTTATTGTTACTGTCTATTGTCGTTGTTAATTCATAAATAATATCCGCAGGTTTGCTTCCATAAGTCTCAAAGGCGTTTTTTTTATTCCAAAGATGAATTTGATTACCCTTTATTTCTATATGATACGTCTGTGAGGGCCATTCTTTAATTAGAGAACCAGTAGCGGTATTAATTAATTGATATTTTTGATTATTGTCATCTTCAGCATTAAAAATAAGTAACGATATTGCATTAGAACTAAGTTGTGATAATGGAGATTGAAAGTAACTAAAATTAGTTGCAGGATAGTAGGCCAATTGGCGCTTATTATTAAGATCATATATTGCTAGTGGGGCAAACCAGGTGTTAGAAGAATCAAGTATATAAACAATGTCTAGCATGGGATTTAATTGGAATGTTCCATATGTACGTTCAGCTAATACAACAGATGTATCTACGGTGAGTGCATTGATGATCGTTTGTTTTTTATCGTTCTTATGGCTGTGTACGAGATATTTTCCTGATGCGCTTAATTCGCATATTAGATCTGGGCAATTAGTAAAAGCAACTTGAGAGACTTCGCTTTTTTGAATATTGTACGTAATAAATGTTTTTTTATGATCTAAAGCATTATTTTTTTGATGTTGAAATAATGTAATATATTTATTATTGTTAAAATTAATATCAATATTTTTTGCCTTTTGATCGTCTAATGTAACATTCACTCTTTTTCCAGTAGGAATATTTATGATTGTTATGATGCCTTTCTCTCGTTGAAGAACAAGCATGTCGAGCGAATTATTAAATTTATATTGTATAACATCATTATATTCATAATTCTTATATACATCAGTAATGTCTATAATTTTAATTAATTTGTTACTTGAGTTAGATATATAATATTGAATAAATAACTTATTATTGGCGCAAAAAAATATCTTTTGACTTTTATTAGCATTATTATCAAATTCAATTGTTCCTGTATTGGTATTTATGATTTTATTTTTATAATTATATTCTTCTTGTGGTACTCGGTGTTTTGTATTGATACTAATAGTGCATTCATTAATTAGTAAAAGTGTACTGTCAGAATTAAATTGATGTGGTATCCAACTATAATGTAATGCATCGGTAGATAACGCAATGGAGTTTTTATTATGAAGATTAATAAGATATCCTGTTGTATTTAGTTTAAGAAATAGATATTTTTTATTGGGAGATAATAAAGAATATGAATCGAAGTGTTCTTTTTGAGTTTTACATCTCGTGGGGCCAAGTTTCTGATCGTTGAAATATACTATATTGGTGTTTTCTTGTTTATCAAATTCGAATTTAAAATCTTTATAAATATCACTCTTGTCTGATGATGGCAGTGGAGTAAGTAAATTTAGTGATGGTGGTAGAGTAATTTCTTGTAAAATAGGATCCTTGTATTGTGTAACTCGTAAAATTTTTTCACGTGGATCGTTTGATAATTTTTTTAACGTAGTTTCTAAAAATTGTTTTTGTTCCTGGACGTCAAGAAGAAAATATTTTTTTGAAATGTATTTTTCTAATGGATCTAATAAAGTTTTAATTTCAAGATAATCAGCTATATGTAATTGATTTACTAAATTATCCATATTATCCATGGTGTCATCTGGTAGTCGTTGCGTCTCATGAATGTTTTTCATCGATGCGTATACACTATCAAATTCCTTCATAGACAATTTAATAATCGGAATAATTTCGTTTGCCGTATTAATATCCTTCGTCATATTTTTAATTACTTCTGATTCATTTAATATTAAGTTGCTGTACTTTTTTGTATTATTATTGTCATCTGTAAACTCTATTGTTATTGATTCAGATTTATTAACCATGCTATATAGTTCATGATTTATAAAAGCAAAAAATAAGAAAGTTATATTTTGTACAATACGAAAAAAAATCATAATTATCCATTGAATTGATTATTGCAATAATCATTACAAGTTGACAAATAAAAATAGGCATTCAAAAATACTTTAAATAGCTAATGCTAGTATATATGAGAATTATATAATTAACCAGTTAATGACTTATAGCATAATTTTCATATTGAGAATTAAAAGAATGTAATATGTTTATTTTACGTTTTAATTTAATATGAAATGAAATGTAATACTTTTCCGTTATTAAGTAGTTCTTCTTTAATTTTTTTTGTGAATCTTGCAATAATACGATCTAGTAGGGCATTTGCATAAATATTTGAAATATGATATTCTTTATATAAAATAATATTAAACGTGAAATTGATTTAAATTCAATAAGAATTTTTATATCGAGAGGTACCATGAAAATAGCTAAAATGTCTTTTGTATCATTTTTAATAATTTTGGTGTTGCTGCCAAGCTGTATGCGTGTGCCAACCTATCATCGCCACTCACTGCACAATGTAAATACTAAATTTGACTATCGTAATGCTGAAAGAGGCGTTATTTTGCAAGCAAAGCAATTAACAATTCCAGAAATTCAGTATCTATTCGGCCTTGGTAGTGCAAAACTATCAAAAACTTTTGCCGTACTATATATTTCCATTCATAATCTTAGCAACATTGCTTATACTTTTTCACCCGATAATTTTGATATTGAGCTAGCAACTTATGATGATGTGATTAAATCAGTTAAAAAGACAAGCACAGCATCACGACTTACTGGAGCAGCTCTTAGTGGAATTATTGTCTCCCCTATTCCATTTGATTTTTGGTTGTTTTGTATAGCAAGCAGTCATCACTTACCAAGTATTGTTTTAGCTCCTTTTGTAGTAGCGGGAATTATTGCGATACCGTTAGGTATTACGTTTCTTGCTCAAGGAATCAAATCTGCAGTTATGAATAGTCGTATCAAAAAAGATTTTAAAGAAAAAACATTTCATCAAAAGGTTGACATTAATGCTGGCGAGAAATATGAGGGTCTTGTTTTTGTTAAATTATCAGATTATCAACCTAAATTTACGATAACAATGCATGAAAAATATACTATGCAAAATAATATTGTGTTTAATGTGAATGTACATCAAAATGAGTAGTAATTGTTGATTGATTGCGTAACAAAATAGGAAATCTAAATGGAATATATAAAATCATGGGCATTATCATTAATAACTGCTTTGGGATTCATTCAGCCGGCTATAGTTCAGCCAATCATTCAACAATCGTATATCATTGGTAATACACGAATTACATTAGTACAAGGTGATATTACCGAACAAACAGTTGATGCAATTGTAAATGCCGCAAATGAAAAGTTGCAGCATGATGGCGGCGTAGCACGTGCGATTAGCAACGCTTCAGGAAAAAATTTACAAGAATATTGTAATAGTCTTCCTATTATTTCTGATGGACAACGTTGCCCGATGGGAAAAGCAGTTATCACACCTGCATTTAATTTAGAAAAAATAGGTATTAAAAAAATAATTCATACAACAGGTCCTCGTGGCAATACACCAAACAAAGAACAATTATTGCGTGACGCATATAAAAATAGTTTGCTAATTGCGCAAAAAAACAACCTTAACAGTATAGCCTTTCCCGCGATTAGCACTGCAATATTTGGTTACGATAGTAATCAAGCTACACCAATTGCACTCAAAACCATACATGATTTTGTAAAAGAATATCCAAATACTTTTAAAGAAATAAGGTTTGTGGTATTTTCTAATGAAGATTTGGTTATATATAAAAAATACATGCAGGTATATATACGGTGATACAAGATTCAAATGTTCCAGAACAAGCAACGCTAATCAAATTGCTTACTGTTTTATTTCCAACGTCAACAATTTATTTATTTGGCTCACGTGCACGTGGAGATTATACAGAAAAATCTGATATTGATATCGCGATTGATTTATACAGAAAAATGGAATTTACAGAAATTGCTAAAGCGCGCGGGGTTCTTGAAGGCCTTAATCTTGCTCAAAAAATTGATATTGTTGATATGCATAGAGCTACAGAAAAAATGAAACAATTTATCTTGAACGAAGGGATTATATGGAAAAATTAATAACAAAGTATGAAGATTTATTACGCATCCATATCGCTCTTTATAATGCAATAATCAGATATAATAGTGCATTAATTGATAAGCATATTGACCACGAAACGATAGAGGAGCGACGCGATTCTCTTATTAAGAGATTTGAATTAACATATGATTTGTTATGGAAGTACATACGTGAATATATAATTGTCCTACAAGGTGTTCCTGCCGATTCTCCGCGCAAAATATTTCAACAATGTTCATCTCTTGGAATAACTACTTTAGAAGAAACTAACGAATTGATTAACTTAATAGAAAGTAGAAATTTAACAACACATACGTATAACATCGATCTAGCCAATGATGTTGCTGAAGATATACCAAAACATTACAATTTAATACATAAAATTATTCAAAAATTATCACCGAGTAGCGTTAATAATTAAAAGCAATTACAATTTTTATTAAAAATTGTTCATGGCTGGAATCAGTATACATGAGAATTATGCCATTAATGAATGAATACATCACGTCATAATTCTCATGTTAACAACTAAAAAAATAATATTCTTATTTTACTACAAAATTAATTAAACGGTCTTTAACAAAAATTATTTTTATCACTTTTTTATCAACAAGCCAATGTGAGATCGTTGTTTGTGCTTGTGGTTCAATTATTGATTGTTCAGTGCCACGTTCTACGGTAATGTTTGCACGTAATTTACCATTAACTTGTACAATAATTTCTGTTGTATTTTCATACGTATACTCTGGATTTGCATATGACCAAACGCATGCAGATAACTCTTTATTAAAAAGTTTTTCAAGAAGCTCACTTGCCATGTGAGGTGCCATAATTGAAAATGCAACGATTACTTTTTCAGCTGATTCCCCACTTAATTGCATAATATTACTTGTTGCATCATTAATCCATTCCATGAAAGCAGATAGTGCTGTATTTGGTTTGAATATGTCAATACGCTCTTGAAACTCCTCTAACAATTTATGTACCCGACGTGTTACGGTTATATCTTCTTGTTTTCCTTGTGGCAATATAGTTTCTTTTTTAGTTAAATAATCATACATACGATGCGCAAAACGTCTTACGCCTTCAATGCCACTATCTTGCCATTCACAATCAAGCTCCGGTGGTCCCATGAATAAAATATACATGCGTAAAACATCTGATCCGTACTGCTTAACCATATCATCAGGACTAACAACATTTCCTTTTGATTTTGACATTTTTTCTACAAGGCCTGTTTTTTCCGAATATTTTAATACCATTCCTTGATTAAAAAGATGTTTAAATGGTTCATCAAATGGTAAATGTCCTAAGTCATGCAAAACTTTCACCCAAAAACGAGCATATAATAAATGCAAGATTGCATGCTCAACGCCACCAACATATAAATCAACGGGAAGCCAGTAGTTCATATCTGCCATAGCCCAAGGTTTATCTTTTAGATGTGGATTTGGATAACGTAAAAAATACCAACACGATCCGGCCCATTGTGGCATAGTATTTGTTTCTCGTCGTGCAGGTCCATTACATTGTGGACACGCAATATTAACCCAATCATGTATAGCTGCAAGCGGTGATTCACCGGTACCTGTTGGTTGGTAGTGTTCAATATACGGCAATATCACGGGGAGTTGATTTTCTGGAACAGGAACAACACCACATGTTTGACAATGAATAAGTGGAATTGGTTCACCCCAATAACGTTGTCGAGAAAATATCCAATCACGTAATTTATAATTGATAGTACGACGTGCAAGATTATTTGTTTCACAGTATTCAATTATTTGTGTACGTACATCACCTGCTTTTTTGCCTGCAAAAAGAGATGGTTCAGTAAGTATACCTGCTTTTGTATCCGTATAACAAACTTCAAAATTTTCTATTTTTTTGTGTAGTTCTGGATCATTAGAAGGAAATAAAACTGTTTTAAGTTTGATATTATATTTTTTTGCAAATGCAAAATCTCGTTCATCATGAGCAGAACATTTTACTATACCCGTCCCATAATGTGCTAATGCAAAACTTGCTACCCAAATAGGTAATTCACCATTACCAATAGGATCGATTGTATAGCAACCAGTAAAAATTCCTTTTGGTTCTTTGCCTTCAGCTCCTTTGTCGCGCAAACGTTCGTGTATAATTTCTTCGCAAAAAGCTACAATTTCATCACGATTTGATATATTTTTAATTAATTCAGGTAATAACGGATGATCAGGTGCAATAGCCAAAAATGTATCGGCACAGAATGCTTCAAAGTGAGCTGAAAAAGTTTCTAATACAAGATCAGAATTTTTTACTGGAGAATGAAAAATTAAACCTTCACTTTTTCCAATCCAATTGCGTTGCATTAATTTAACTTTTTCTGGCCAATCCAACGTATCAAGTCCGCTAAGAAGTTTTTCGGCATATTCAGTTATTTTCAGTATCCATTGTCTTACTTCTCGTTGAATAACTTCTGATCCACAACGTTCACATTTGCCATCAACAACTTCTTCGTTAGCTAATCCCGTTAAGCATGAAGAGCACCAATTGATTGGTGCGTTATCTTCATATGCAAGGCCTGCTTTAAACATTTGTAAAAAGATCCATTGCGTCCACTTATAATAGTTAGGATCAGTTGTATCAAGTTCTTTATCCCAATCATACAATGCTGCAATGTCTTGCAATTGTTCTTTAAAATGAGCAATATTAGCTGCAGTTCCTTCTTTTGGTTGAATTCCTTTTTTGATTGCATCATTTTCTGCTGGAAGACCAAAAGCATCCCATCCCATGGGATGTAAAATATTATATCCTTCGAGCCATTTGATGCGTGTGTACACATCAGAGAGTACATATCCACGCCAATGTCCTACATGTAAACCGCTACCAGATGGATAGGGAAACATATCTAAACAATAAAATTTTTTACTATTATTGGCAGACTTTGCTGTAGCTTGTGGATTTTCTTTCCATCTTTTTTGCCACTTTTTTTCAATTGCCGCAATATCATAACTCATGACAATATTCCTTGACCTTGTTTAAACCTTGTTATATATAAAAAATTTTTTTATTACTATAAAGTATAAACTGTTTATTTTTTATACGCACATAAAATAGTTAAACAGTGTGATATTACAAATCATCCCTAGCGAAATATATGTATTAGAGAAAAATTAGTATATAATTCAGTAGCTAAAAATGATTTTTTCACCCATTTCTGACGGAGACAATAATGAGGAATTTATTGCTTTGTCGTAGCAAAAAGTATTGTAACAAAAGTTGTCAGTAAGTATTTATCGTGTTATTATTAAAAAGATAGTTTTTATAATTATATATTTTAACCTTTTTACCTTACTTTTCACATAATGTGAAAAATAGCTTAGGATCAGCCATATGGCAAAAGAACTCATACGACCAGAACAGTTTTGTACAGTAAAAATTAAAGCGAGCATGGATTCAGCAATGCTTCAGCTTAATGAGGATCTTCAAAGAGAACTTGATATGCTCTATGAAGGTGCTGTTGAAACATTTCAATTGGGCAAATTAATTGCTGGTACTATTATAGCCATTGAAGACAATGGTGTTCTTGTTGATATTAAATATAAGTCACGTGGGCTAGTTCCTCGTTATGAATTTGGCGAGTATGAACTAAAAAAATTGCAACCAGGTGATACTATTGAAGTAATTCTTGATCAGCTTGAAGATGCTGATGGTAGAATTGTATTGTCATATGAAAAAGCTAAGGAAATGCGTGCGTGGGATGCTGTCACGAAGCTCTTTGAAGAAGGTGCTCCTGCTGAAGGTATCGTTACCCATAAAGTTAAAGGTGGCTTGAACGTTGATATTGGTATTCCTGCCTTTTTACCTGGATCTCAAATTGACTTACAACGTGTTACTGATTTTGATCAGTATGTTGGTCAAACCATTAAAGCATGTATTCTTAAGTTAAATAAAAAACGTGGAAATGTTATTATCTCGCGTCGCAAATATCTTCATGATCAGCGCTCAGAAGATCGTAAGAAAATTTTAGAAACATTAACTGAAAATCAAATTATTCAGGGTGTTGTTAAAAACATTACAAACTATGGTGTTTTCATAGATATAGGTGGCGTTGACGGTCTTTTACATATAACTGATATGACATGGGGACGTGTTGCTCATCCAAGTGAGATGGTACGTATTGGTGATACTATTGCGGTAAAAGTTCTTAGTTTTGATAAAAACAATGAAAAAATATCTCTTGGTCTGAAGCAATTGCAAACGAATCCATGGGATCAAATTAGTCCTGATATAGCCGTTGGAAATAGAATCAAGGGTCGCATTTCAAGTATTACTGATTATGGTTTATTTATAGAAGTTGCTCCAGAGGTTGAAGGATTGGTGCATATTTCTGAAATTTCTTGGACCGATCGTATTACTGATCTTAATCGTCTTTATAAAGTTGGCGATGAAATTGAAGTGTTGGTTGTTTCATTGGATAAAGAAAATCGACGTATGTCATTGAGTGTTAAGCAACTTGGTAAAAACCCTTGGGAAATGCTTAATGAGCAGTTTAAGCCAGGTCAGATAATTAAAGGAAAAATTAGCAATATTACTGATTTTGGTGTTTTTGTACAACTGTTACCAGGAATTGATGGTTTAGTACATATTTCTGATTTGTCATGGACTGAGCATATTGAGCATCCATCAGATAGATATAAGCCGGGTCAAAATGTAGAAGCAGTCATTTTAACTATTGATAAAGATAATAAAAAAATATCATTAGGTGTTAAGCAGTTAACAGAAGATCCATGGGAGAAGGTTGCGGAGCAATATCCTGTAGGTTCAATTGTTGATGGTGAGATTAGCAAAATAACCAATTTTGGGGCTTTTGTGAGATTGCCAAATAATATTGAAGGTCTTATGCATAACACAATCCTTTCTCAGGAACAAGGTAAAAAAGCAGATGAATTTTTTACCGTAGGTCAAAAAGCGAAATTCCGTATTGTTAATATTAACAAGGAAGATCGTAAACTTGCTTTAAGCACACTTCTTGAAGAAAGAAAGCAAGAACCTAAAAAAGTTGAACCTAAAAAGGTTGAACCTAAGAAAGAAAAGCAAGAAGATGTACGTTCTTCAACGCATCCTCAGCAAGCTCATTTTAAGCAACAACAACCTAAACCTGCTCCAAAAAAAGAGAAAAAAGAAGAATCACAACAAAAAGTGCGTGGTTCTCTACAAATAGCCCTTGAGTCTGCTATGCAACAAAAAAATGATAAAACCAATATAGAAGAATAGTGCGAAAGGGTATATCTAATGGAATTAACAAAATTAACATTTGCTATGATTAAGCCTGATGCTGTTGCAGCTAAAAATAGTGGTAAGATTATTGATATAATTGAGCATAATGATTTTGAGATTGTCCGTATGCAAAAAGTGATGATTGCTAAAGACCTGGCAGAAGAATTTTATGCTGAACATAAAGATAAGCCGTTCTTTCAAGAGCTCGTTGAATTTATTATTTCAGCTCCAGTAATTCTTATGGCTCTTCATAAAGAAGATGCAATTGTTTCGTGGCGTGAATTGATTGGTGCCACTGATCCTGCTAAGGCTGCAGAAGGAACAATTCGTTATGCATATGGAACAGATATAGGTAAAAATGCTGTTCATGGTTCACTTGATTCTGCATCAGCTGCAATTGAACTTGAACTTTTTTTTCCTGATTTATTTGAATATGAAGATCAAAGCGAATGTTCTGATAATGAATGTGATGATGATCATTAATTGATTTAGAATAATTCTTTAAGTAAAAGCTATAGCGTAGGTACAGGAAATTAAATTTTTTTGTACCTACGCTATAGCTTTTATTGCTTGGCGCTGATTATATAGTGATATATAAAATTAGCGTATGAGGACTCCAAAAAATGTAAAAAAAAACTCGACAATATACAATATTTTTGATTATTGTATGTATACATGTCATGTCTAGGCTGTAATATTATAATAATATTTTTCCAAAAAGGGATATTGTGAAGAAGAATTTGCAAAAAAATAATTTATTGGTTTGTTTAGCTTTACTCGGGTCAACACAAATATATGCAGAGAAGCAAGGCGATGTTGTTTTAAAAAAACACGATTCGGATAAGCGTTCAAATCAAAATACTGTTGTTGCAACTATCAATACAGGTGTCACACCAAGTGATATCGCAATTACTCCAAATAATAAATTTGCATATGTTGTTAATAGTAATAATTTTGGTGTAGAAGGTGCTGATACAATAACGGTGATTGATCTTAAGACGAATCTTGTTGTTGCAACTATTTCTGATCCAAGTTTTAGTGATTTATCAACAATAACGATTGATAGCAGGCTTAATCGAGCATATGTCACTAATGGTACAGGTACAACAATTAGTGTTATTGATTTAGCAACTAATCAAGTTATAAATACGATCACTGGGTTTGATGGCCCATCAAGTATGGTTATAGTTCCAGGAACTAATATAGCGTATGTTAGTAACTTTGGTACAGATACGGGAACTGGTGCTGGTACAGGAACTACAGTTAATGTTGTTAATTTGGCTAATAATACAATTACAGGAGCGCCAATTACGGTTGGCACAGGACCTACTGCATTAGGAATATCACGAAATGGCAACTTTATTTATGCTCTTAATTATGGTGATGGAACTATGGGCACAGGTACATTGAGTGTTATTCAAAGAAGTACTAACATGGTAATTTCTACGATTACTGGTTTTTCTGGCCCATCTGCAATTGCTATAACACCTGATGGAAGATTTGCGTATGTTACTAATGCGGGTAGTAATGATCTTGATCCTATCGGTAATACGATAAGTATTGTTGATTTGCAAACTAATACAGTAGTTAATACGATACCTGTTGGATTAGAGCCATCTGATGTTGTGTTTTCGTCGAATGGACGCTTGGCATATGTTTCTAATTTTAATACTTTTTTTGAAAATAATACTGACGCAACAGGTATTGTTGCGGGTGCAGGAACGGTAACTATTATCGATACAAAAACAGGAAGAGTAGTAGCGCCAACAATAGAAGTTGGTCAATCACCTACTGCATTGGCGATAGCAAAAGATAACTTGTATGTTACCAATGGTACCTCTAATACCGTAAGTGTTATTCCAATTAAAGGCTAAAATTAGTAAGCCTAGACATAACAAAAAAACCCTGATTAATTTCTACAAAAAAGGAAATTTCAGGGTTTTCTTGTTATGTTTTTTCCTTTTTGGACAATAGTTAACCATTTTATTATAATTTAATTAAGATATATTTTAATAATGTTGATATTTCAAAAAAAGCATTTATGAATCATATTTTACAGATATTAGCTTTATTTATTAGTTGTATTGCTGGGCATGATTTTTACTATTTATTGCAAAAAAAATCAATGTATGAACAAACAATAAAATATCGTGCTGAAAAAATTAATACTAATTCTTCATTGATACGATATAAATCACTCGATCAAGAAGTTGTTTTACAAGAATTAGAAATTCAGGGAACTATTCCTCAATGGCTTGAAGGAACACTGGTTCGTAATGGCCCAGCAAAATTTGAAACTGATTCTGAAGTTGTATCTCATCTTTTTGATGGTTATGCAATGTTACATGCTTTTTCATGTAAAGATGGCAAAGTTTTTTATACTAATAAATTTCTTGAATCAAATTATTATACGCATGCAATAAAGACAGGAAAAATAGCAAAAGGTTTTATGCAAGATCCGTGCAAGCTTATTTTTGCTAAATTTTTTTCATATTTTTTCTCTCAAACAGTAGATTATGATAATGCTAATGTTAATGTAGCAAAGATTGCAGATGAGTTTGTTGCCTTAACAGAAACACCATTACCGATTACATTTGATCCTACAACACTTGCAACAACGGGACATTTATTATTTGAAGATGACATTCAAGGTCATGTTACTAGTGCACATCCACATACTGATTTTGAAACCAAGGAAACATTTAACTATATGACTTATTTTGGTAAAGAAAGTAAGTATATTATTTATTCGGTACATGAAAGCAGTAAAAAACGTAGGACAATTACATCAATTTCTGTTGAAAAACCTTCGTACATGCATAGTTTTAGTATTACTAAAAATTATATCATCTTAACTGAGATTCCTTTTAAGGTAAATCCGTTAACGTTGCTTTTTACGACTAAGCCATTTATTAAAAATTTTGAATGGAAACCTGAAGATGGAACTGTTTTTACGGTAGTTGATCGCAATAATGGAGATATTGTTGGTCGATTTATAACAGAAGCATTTTTTACTTATCATCATGTCAATGCATTTGAACAAGATGACTCTATTGTCATTGATCTCATTGCATATAATGAAGCATCCAAGGTAGATAATCATTTACTTAAACATATTTTTGATGAAACAAACTCAAAAATAGATATTGGTTTACTCAAAAGATTTACTATTAATACTACTGATAAAATAGTTTCTTGCGCAACTATAATTCCTGATTATTACCTTGAAATGCCACAAATAAATTATGAACATTATACTATGAAACCATATCAGTATCTGTATGCATTAGGGTTTTTAAATCCTATTGATCATTCATGTTTAGTTAAAATCAATATCAACAATGGTAGCATTATTCAATGGGAAGAAAAGGATTGTTCATGTGGTGAGCCAGTATTTATTGCAGCACCTAATGCTCAGGATGAAGATGATGGTGTACTGTTATCAATAGTTCTTGATATACCTACGCAACGTTCATTTTTACTTGTTTTAGATGCAAAAACATGTAAGGAGATAGGTAGAGCGTATGTGCCTCATCATATACCATATGGTCTTCACGGAGCATTTTTTAAGATAATAAAGAGATAGTTTAATAACAAAGGAAACATTAGTGGGAATTGAAGAGCGGAAAATACGAGAAAAAAATTCAGTGAAAAAAATATTATTGTAGCTGCCAAAGAGATAGCAGTAGAAGAAGGATGGAATGAGGTAACCATTCGTAAAATTGCCCATAAAATTGAATTATACGTTACCTATCATTTATGATCACTTTAAAAGCAAAGATGAATTATTTCAAGAAATACGACGTGAAGGTATCAAAAACTCATTGCGACCTATGAATCAAAATTAATAAATTTAAATACTCCTAACTCTTTCTATGATGGGTGCATTGTGCAGGGACAAAAAATATGTATGATCGTTAGCAATGAAATGGGTTTGGAGTTTAGTTGATTGTTGAATAAAAAAATAGAATACATAAAAAAGAGAGCTAGAAGTTTTTAATTTCTAAGCTCTTTTTATGTATTGTTATTGATAGAAACTTTCTACATAATTAATACTAGCGTCGATTCTTTTATTGCTTATTAAGAATTTATGACAGCTACTAGTTCTTCAAGAACTTGTTTCATTTCGATGCAACCAATATGACCTGTATGTTGTATACGCTTATTTAAAATATCAAAAACGGTATTTCCATCAACATCTTTTTCAGAAAGTATTTTTTTGTATATTGCTATAAGCTCATCTTTACGTTTCATTACTTCTGCTATCGCATATAATTGTAAAGCTTTTTCTTCTGGCAATGCGGCATATGGTAATTCTGTGAGAAAAGAATTTATATTTTTTTCTATTTTAAAGGGCTTAATAGTGAAAGCAACTTTTATTTCAAAATTTTCTTCTTCTTGTTCTTCTTCAGTTCCTTTTAGATATGCTATTGCTTGTAAAACATTTTGATTTTTATCGTTATTAGTTGAAATTTGAACAGAACCAAAAGGTTCAAAAGATATAGTTGTAAATGTGTTTTGTTGATTGACTATTTCTGTAAGATCACTATTATTTGTTTTGTTTTCTAATTGATCTTGTAGTGTATCTGCATGTATAGTTGCCACTAACATTGTTGTAGCAAGTAATAACGATTTTTTTGAATGTTGCATGAAAAACCTTTCTTGATAGTAAAAAAATATATAATACTGTGCATAATTATATATTTTTTATTGTATTGTGTAAAAAAATAATAATATCGAAATTTATTTTTATCAGAATTTTTGCAATTTGATTATGAATTTAATCATTGCATTGATAAGATAATTCATCATTAATATGATCAGAAAACGACGTAGACTTTTTAGAGTAGAGGATTGAATAATTATACATTTTAAGTGAAAGACGAAGACGAGTAAATCTAAATCTAAAGCATAAATTTAAAATCTCCATAGATTCTTTGGCTAAAAGCGTCAGCCTAAAGGTTGGTAAAAAGTTTATTTTTATATTTAATTCTATTTTTTATTGATAAAATAATTAAATATATTGTATGATTGAATATATGATCACTTTTGTATAATAAATAAAAAAAATGGAGTTTATAATGAAGAAAAAAATACAAATTTTATTAGTATCAGTTTTGCTGATTAATGTTCTATCAGTAGTTGAGATATTTTCTGCGGAATTTGATGAAAAATCAACTGATTCAATAAACAAGCAATCGAATGATCAGATGATTTCTTTTTCACCGAAGAAAGAAAAACAACATGAACCATTGGATGAGAAAAATCGTTATAATTCAACTAAAACATGGTCTGTAGATCAAGATAAATTAACACAAAAAGAAAGAGATAAAATAGGAGAAGAGATTGGTAAAAATGTTGAAAGTTTTTTTGGTGACTAGATTAATTATATAGTTAAATAATAACTTTTTTATTAATATTTTGCCGTGATGCGCGTAGCTACAATTACTATATTTATTTTATACATTATTTTTACTATTCTTCAATTGTTAAATTACGTTTACGCATACGACGATTGCGTTTATACGAACCTCTTCTTGATTTACGATCATCATATATTTTGTAATATTCTTTTGCTTTATCAAAAGCTGATTGAACATGCTCCTGATATTCATCTTCGAATGAGCTATCAATAGCAACTTTGTTTGCAATCGATGTAAGCTTATTTATTTCTTCATGGGATAAAAATGGAAAAACATAGGTAAAGTTATTATATTTTCTTTGTTTAATGAGCATAGTTTCAAATTCTGGCCGTATATCAACGATGATTGGATGTGGAGTAACAATTTGATCCTGTATTTTAGTAATATAATGTAATACATAAGGGATTACAACAAAAGCAGGAAGGGGGTTAAGAACAAAACTTTCACGATAATGTTTTGGTGACCAACCAAAAAACCAAAATTCAAGATGACCTGGTGAGCAATTACGTAATAAACGAGAATGACCTGAAATAATGCTTGGATTACTAAAGTCAATAGATGCAGCTTGACGCTCTTTACTATCATGGCGAGTATGAGCTTTACGTATAAATTTCATATCGATCTGCATTAATTTTTTTGGCACTTTAAAATTATTACTGTTTCTGAAATAGCGACGTGAAAATATACGATTGAACGAAAAGAAATCTATTCGTTGGATGCGATCTTTCTGTGAAAAAAAATGATATATCTTTTTAAATAATGGATCATTCGCCAGATAATCGGTTTCAGTTTGTATTGGTACGCCGATTAATATTAATTCGTCAATAGAAAGCGGAATTGTTGGATCGATATTTTGACGCGCTGCTGCAATATTGAGGCATACATTGCCTCCATGGCTATATCCAATAAGACGTATTTTAGGAAAAACACCATGTTGCCAATAATTTTTTTGTAATTCATGCATCAATTCTTCTAATAATTGTATCGAATCAGCATAGCGTGCTGTAGGACTCAAAAGTCCTGACCAGCCAAATGTATAGTAGCTATTTTTTGTATTAGGTGAAACAAGTTTTGTTACATCATTATATATATGCGCGATGGCATTAGTTGCATGTCCTGGTTTTAAATTATTAAGTTCAATTTTTTTTAACCCAAACTCTTGCATTGCCTGATTAAGGTAAAAGTATGGATCTAATCGCATGTATTCAACAGTTTTTGAGTAAATTGTGTGATGTACATCGTCACGTACAAATCGCATTACATTTTGAAGCGTTAAATGTGGTTGAATACTCATTATCCCATGAACAAAAACTGTTACCCATGTTTCATCTTTTTTTTCTTGTGTTGCAAATGGATGACTATCATTATGCAAAGAAGAATAAAAGTTTTTTGCTTTTTTGCGTTTTTTTGTTTCTGTTGAGCTGTGAGTAATTAATAACATTAGTGTGCAATAAAGATACAAAAAAAGATGCACCCATGTTTTATTCTTTTTCATTAATAATTCCTGTCAAAAAGCTTGTTAAGAGAATTAAGTATAACAAAAAAACGTTGAATCTTAGAGTTTTTTAAATAAGATTTTACGTTTTTTACCCTATTGCATATTTATAAATATTATTGTATCACATTTTGGCGCATATACTCAAATAGTTTATAAAAGTATAAAATATTTGAGTAATATATTGACAGATTGTCATTGATATTGTCATTATTTTAAATAGATGAAGTATATAAGAGCAGTGTTAGAGATATTTTTATTTTAAAATCTAAAGGAGATAAAACGTAAAGGAGGTAAAAAAAACGAGAAAATAATTTTAGAAATATAATCTATTTTTATATAAAAGGAGATGGTAATGATGAAAGGTTTACATATAAAATTTGCATTTGTATTTGCGTTATTAACTGTTGCTGGTTCAGCATTTGGTTATGACTTTACATTTACTAACGTTACAAATAAGTGGTTGGTTGTTCAGGTTAAACTCTCGGCTTGGGGTGGTATTTATTTAAACGTCGTTGCACCTGGTCGTAATGCAGAATTTTCATGGCCAGTTGGTAATCCCCGTGCAGGGTACTGTATAAGCAGTATTAGAATAGCTGAATATAATAAAAATATCGGCCGTTATGATCCCTACGCTCAAAAAGGTTTTGACCGCATGATCATTCATGAGAGATTTAAACTCATGGCACAAGACACCAAACAGTTTGGTGGTCAGTATCTATTGCTACAGCATCCATTGCGAGAAGTTCCAATCAAATGGATACCTGATAAAACATGGGGCATGTTTGATAAAACAATGAGAGATGCTGCTGAAAAGCTTGCAACAGGTGTTGCTGATTCATTAGAGAAAGCAATTGATTTAGGTATTCAAGCGGGAACTGCAGGAGCTGGCGCTCCAGGAGCTGCACCTAGTGTAGCAGGTATATTATCACCATTAGGGTCTGTAATGGGAGCGGTGATGGAGTTAATGAGTAAGTCTAAGTGTGTGTCACGTCACTTTGATATCATAGAAACTAAAAAAGAAGGAATTATGCTCGCTACTCAACAATAAAAGCAATAATTTTAATATAACAAAAATAAAGAAGGGATAGAACGCTATCCCTTCTTTATACATAAAAAAGGAAATAGTGATGACAAATTCACACAAAAAAATATTATTATTAATCATCTTATTAGGATGCGCTGGTTCAGCATTTGGCTACACGTGGAAATTTACCAATGCCACAAGCAAATGGTTAGTTATTCAAGTAATATTAGCAGGCATCAATTATAATCGCGAAAATCATCAAGGTGTTTACTTAGCTGTTGTTGGTCCTGGGCGCAATACAGAATTCGCATTCGAATCATCTTTTTCTCCAACTAAACAGGCTCCTTTTAGTAACATTCTCATCGCTACATATGATAAAAATTTTGGTGGTATTGATCCAACAAATCGTATATTGTTGCCCACGGCTCTTCAAGTATTTAAATCAATGGCCGAGGATACTAAAAAAGATGGTGGCCAGGATAAACTGCTCAAGCATTCATTAAAAGAAATTTCGATTAAATGGATACCTAATATAGCATGGGATACATTTAATAAAAAAATACAAGAAGCCTTACCAAAACTAATAGGTGGTACTGATTCATTAGAAAAAGCAATTGGTGAAGGTGCAGAGAATATACTTTCACCATCAGGTTTTGTAGTGCAATCATTCATGGAATTTATATTTCATTCTAAAAATGCAGATCGTGTAGGTCGTACATTTATTATTATAGATGATAAAAGCGCAGGATTATTGCTTGCTGCTAAAAAGAAAGAGTAGCTTTACCTATACATAGCAAAAAGGATAGACCGTATACGGCCTATCCTTTTTGCTATGCCTTTTTTATAAAATAACAATGAAAATCCTTGTTATGGTTAGTAGGACAAGTTACATTGAGAGCAAAAAGGAAAATCGTAATGAAACTTAAAAGAATTGGCATGTGTTGTTCATTGGCATGGAAGTTTTCTCGAGTTTTTTATCATATTATTTATGGTGTATGGCGTATTTCAAAATTACGAGGCCCAATTATCTCAATTTTTGGAAGCGCGAGAGTTGCTCAGACTGATAAGTATGCACGAGAAGCAAATCAAATTGCTGTCTGGTTGGTTGATCAAGGGATATCAGTATTGACAGGTGGAGGTCCAGGAATTATGGAGGCAGCTAATTGCGGAACAATCAAATCTACAAAAAAAGGCCGCGTTAAAAGCATTGGTATTGGGGTACGAGGTTTAAATGAACCTAAAAATATATGCGTTGAAGAGTATTTTGAATTGGATTATTTTTTTGCACGCAAATGGTTATTAACTCAATATTCAACAGGATTTATTGTTTTTCCGGGAGGATTTGGAACTTTAGATGAACTTTCGGAAGTGTTAACGTTAATTCAAACGAGACAATTAAAAAAAGTTCCTATTGTTTTAATTGGTAAAGATTATTGGCATCCATTTATGAGCTGGATTGTTGATGAGGCATTACCGCGAGGATTAGTTAAACCAGAACATGTGAAACTGTTTAGTATTACGGATGATCCATACGCAGCATTTTGCTTTGTACAAGGAAAATGTGAAATTATTTAATTGGTGTTTTGTTTAGCGCATTGCTATGGTAGAATTATATAATGTTAATGAATCGTAGTGCGTTGAATGAAATAAGGCATATGTTTATGAATATAATAAAAAATTTTTTGAAATTTACATCATATAGTGCTGTAGTTAAAATTTCAGGATTGATAAAGATAAGTTTTTTAATCGGTTCACAGATGATATGGTTTTCAGGAAGCAATACTGTTTTGCCATTAGCAGGTGCTTTCGGTGGTTTTATGGGTAGCTGGACTGTATTTTTAGTTCGTCAATTATTGCATTGTATTTTTTTCAAAACAGTTTCATTAAAATTTTTAGCATTTTGCATCCCGGGATTATGTGCATCATTATATTGGGCAACCAATCATTATATAATTCGTTTATTACTCCCTATACTATGTATAGTTCTTTTTACAATTCACCCTATTGGTTCACAGGTATTCTTTTATTCACTCTATTGGTTAATACCAGTTATTATTTATTGTATTCCACAAAAATCACTATTTTTGCAAGCGTTGGGTAGCACTTTTGTAGCGCATGCTGTTGGTTCTGTTATTTGGCTGTATACCGTTCCCATGACAACAAATATGTGGATGACACTTATGCCCATAGTATTTTTTGAACGACTATTATTTGCTGTAGGTATGGTTATTATGCATTGCATGATTACCTATATATTTGGACTAGTTAATAAAATTAACTTTAAGCAAACAAAATCGGTCTTTTCAGAAATACAGTAATAAACCTCAGAGCGCGGTAGGTAACATCAATGATAAAGCATCTAGCATGTATAATGGATGGTAATAGGCGATGGGCAATGAAGCAAGGATTAACTTCCTGGTTTGGTCATAAAAAAGGTTTAGAGACGGTACACCACGTTATTGATTTTTGTCTGCAAAAAAAAATTTTATATTTATCTTTATATGCTTTTTCTATAGAGAATTTACAACGATCTTCTGCTGAGCAACGTTATTTATTTGAAATATTAGCTCAAGAAGCATTACAAGATATTGAAGAACTTAAGAGTAAAAATATCTGTATTAAATTTATCGGTAATCGTGATTTGTTTCCTGAAAGTGTTATACCTGTATGTAAAAAAATTGAATCTGAAACTATGCTTGGTACTTCTCTCCATGTTAACTTTTTATTATGTTATGGAGGCCAACAAGAAATAGTAGCAGCTACAAAATCTATTGCCGTAAAAATTGCACAAGGCGAATTGCATCCTGCTGATATTACTCAAGAAGTATTTGAAAGTTTTTTATGGACAGCCAGGGCACCATCACCCGATTTAGTCATTCGAACTGGCGGAGATCGTCGATTAAGTAATTTTTTATTATTTCAATGTGCTTATAGCGAATTTTATTTTCTCGATTGCTTATGGCCAGATATCTCATTTCTTGATTTAGATTCTGCACTTACTTATTTTACTACATGTCGAAAAAATTTTGGCAAATAAGTAAAATTCAGCTTTCAATTATGTTATTTATTTTGCTCTATAAGAGGAAGTTATCAATTACTACAAGAAAACAGCCCTACTTGAGCTATCCAAATAGTAATTTTCATGGTATACTGTTTCTATCAGGGGGATTATATATCACTTTTATTGTAGGAATTAGCACATGATTAATGGATATAATGTTTGTTTAGAAATGATTGAGCAAGTTATCTTTGACGATGTCTCATTTGTTTTTGATCAAAATCAACGAATCGGTTTAGTTGGACGAAATGGTTCAGGAAAGTCAACGCTCCTTAAAGTAATTGCGGGCAAACAGCAGCTTGATAAAGGTTCAGTTTCCATTGCCAAAAACAAGACAATTGCATATTTATCTCAGGATGTTGTGCTTCAATCAGATAAATCAATTATTGAAGAAACGTATACTGCTTTTGCGCATATAGCTGTTTTATTACAAGAACAAAAAGATATAGAAGCACAATTAGATAATGCCGATGATTTAGATGAACTGCTTGAGCGATACGCAATTGTATGTGAAAAACTTCTTCATGTTGACCAAGAAGGCATGCGAGCAGAGGCAAAAAAAGTTCTTATGGGCTTAGGCTTCAAATCAGAACAGCTTGATGAGCCAGTTGCAACATTAAGCGTTGGTTGGAAAATGCGCATAGTGCTTGCTAAACTGCTTTTACAAAAAGCTGATTTTTATTTATTTGATGAGCCAACTAACCATTTGGATATTGTTGCAAAAGAATGGTTTTTACAATTCTTAAAACGTGCACCATTTGGTTTTGTTCTTGTGTGCCATGATCGTTATTTTTTAAATCAACTATGTACTATAATTTTTGAGATTGAACGCGGTAAAGGCAAAGCATATTTTGGTGATTATAATCGCTATGAGATACAAAAAGCTCATGATGAAGCATTATTGGAAACTCAGTATAAAAACCAACAACGTGAAATAAAACAAAAGACTGAAACTATCGAACGTTTTAAAGCTAAAGCAAGCAAAGCTGCAATGGCACAAAGTATGCTCAAAGCGCTTGATAAGGTTGAGCGTATTGAACTTCCTCCTAAGGCTCCTGATATTAATTTTAATTTTCCACCGATTCAACAGTCTGGTAGCGTGGTTCTTGCAATTGAAAATGTTGCACATTCATTTGGTTCAAAACAGATATTTAAAGATGTATCTTTTGAAATTCAACGAGGTAAAAAAATTGCCCTTGTTGCATCAAATGGCGTAGGAAAAACAACATTATTTAATATTATTGCTCACAAATTGCCGTTAACAACAGGTGGAGTTACTGTTGGACACAATGTGCATTACACGGTTTTTGATCAAGATCAAACTGCTTCATTGGCGATTAATAAAACCATTCTGGAAAATATTACTGAATCCTGCCCAAAGGCAACTGAGCAAAAAATCAGGGCATTTTCCGGTTCATTTTTATTTACTAAAGATTCTATTAACAAAAAAGTTGGCGTATTAAGCGGCGGTGAAAAAAATCGCGTTGGTATGATTAAGGTGTTATTACAAAATGCTAACCTGTTACTGCTTGATGAACCTACAAACCATTTGGATATTCAATCAAAGGATATACTGTTAACTGCTCTTCAAGCGTATCAAGGTACAATTTTATTTGTTTCGCATGATCAGGATTTTGTTAATAAACTCGCAACTGACGTTGTTGAATTAAGTTCTGATGGCGCTAAAGAATATCAAGGTAATTATGAGCTATATTTGTATCAAAAACAGCAAGAAATACAAAAATCACAAGCAACTGATCATTCTGTATTAAAAGCAGTAAATAATAATAAAAGAAGTTCAAACAACGAGTCAGCAAAAAAGATGACACCAAGATCAGAGGCTGATAGTAAAGATTTGGAACGTAAAATTCAAAAATTAGAACGTGATATTAAAAAAATAGAACATAGCTTTATAGAACTAACTTTTGGTTCGGCAATGTTTGATGCAGCGCAAAAAAAATTACAAGAATTGCAAAATGAGTTGAGTGCTTCATTGATTGAATGGGAAAATAACCTAAGCTAAATGCCTAAAGTTATCCTCATCATTCTTTTATTATATTATTTTTAGCTAGTTCTTTACGCAGTTGTTTGGCATTTTTAAAGTGTATTGCGTGTATACCTAGGGATTGTGCAGCTTGTACATTTGCTAATTTATCATCAATAAAAATTATTTGATGGGGTTCGAGATTGTTTTTTTCTATGTGCGCATAAAAAAATTCAGGATACGGTTTCTTAACAATGGTTGCATTAATAGATTCAAACGGAATAGTATACTCTTTAAATAAACTAAATATTGTAGGAAATTTTTTTACGCTATCATTAAATACTGTTTTACCGATATTTGACCCTAAATGATGTACATATCCAAGACTAGAAAGCTCTTGCATAAGTGTAACAGTTTTTTTGATTGGAACATATGATGAACAAACATCTACAACGAGTTCAATAAGTGCGTTATTATTTTTTTTTTGCGCAGCTTTAATGAGCTCTTCACTGACAGTTTGTTTTCTGATTAATGGTAAGCGTTCAAGTAAAAATTGAAAAATAATTGAGATAGTTTTTTTATCAAGCCGACTAATCAGCTCTTTTTTACGTTTAAAGCGTATACAGATTATAAACCATGACCACATGCTTTTTGTGAGAATAACATCATGGAGATCCCATAAAAAAATGTGAGTTTTTGGTGAGAAGTTAGTTGTATTCATATTTTTAACGTATACGTAATTGGACCGATAATGGTTTATCTGTATTTAAAGTTAATAATGTTCCTGCAAAAGGTCGTTGATCAATGATAATGTAGTCATCGCTGCGTTGTTCTTTATCCGTAGCGTCATTAATAACACTTGGATTTATAGTGTATACGGATAAAAACTCAATGACTTCTTGCAATGGCATATTAACAAAACTAGGCCAAATAATTGGTTTATCATTGCCAGATGAAATATAAAGAATTAATTTTTCTTTTTCAAGAGATTCATGCGCATGGTGTGACTGCGCAAAACATATTTCTTTTGGATAAGCGTGCGGTACATAATAAATTTGATGATTAATGTCGTTTTTACGCAAGGTACCCACAAGATCATCAATATGCTTTTCTATGCATGCAGGTGCGAATATTGGCAAAGGTTTTTTTGTTGTTACAAGGAATAATGGTTGATTTGATTTGATTGTTGTTCCAGCTGTCGGTATTTGATTAAGAATAATACCTTCTGGCAAATCGCTTTCCTCTTTTTGGTCAATAAGCCTGATATTGAGATTGTATTGCGTAACAAGTGGAAGAATTTCATGGACCTGTTTACCTATAAGGTGAGGTATAATAATATTTGGTGTACGAAATAATTGTTGCATTATATAGTATCCAAAAATGAAACTAAAAAATGGCATCATCCATAAATAATTCTTCATATTCATATATTATCATGAAAACGGCTAACAAAAGCACTTTTGGAGTATACAGTAAGCCGGATTTTGTAACATAACTATATAGTGCAGTATAGTTTATGCTGACAACCATTTATCTATGCGACATACCCGTATGTTTAACCGGAATGAACTACCGACACACACTTTTTTGTCTTGCTTTTAGCAGGGTTTGCCCCTCATGCGCATTACTACACACAACTGTGCGCTCTTACCGCACATTTTCACCCTTACCATTTAATTTAGCTTTTTCTTAAATTTAATGGCGGTTATTTTCTGTGGCACTTTCCGTGAGTTTACACCCCCCTGTGTTGTAATAATGATGCAGTACACCATATTCTCCACAGGTGCTATGTTCATTAAAAGTCCGGACTTTCCTCACATAAATCCTTAAATTTACGCGCGATTGTCTTGTACACCCCAAATATTTATTCTCAAGGAGAAACATATTATTGTAATATAGTATAGCACTAACCTTTTTAATTGCATAGTTATCTGTATATACTTCCGCCAGTGAATTATCTACGGCTACAGCTGGATAACCATATAAAAAATGCCAAAATTGCTCCACTGCTAATAACAAAAAGTAATCTTGTTTGTTGAACCTGAAGTTCCTTTAGCTCTTTAAGAGTTATTATTACATCTTCAAATTTTGATTGAGTCTTTGCATCAGACTTCGTAACTTCTTGCTGCAATTGTTCTAATTTGAGAACATATTGTTGTTGAAAAATGCCTAGTTCTTTTATAATGTTTTCATAATTGTTTTGATGTTTCGCAGATTGTGTGTTTATGGTGTCTTGAATCATTTTGTTATAATCAAAAAAATTTTTATTAAGTTCTTGTTTTTGCGCAGTGAGATGTGAAGTTAATTCTACAAATTTTGATTGAGCTTCTGCATCAGACTTCGTAACTTCTTCCTGCAATTGTTCTATTTGTACAATAATCTTTGCATTTTTATCTTCAAATTTATTTGATATGCTGTCACATTGTTGCTGTAAATTGTCTAGATTTTTTATGATTTCTTCATAGTTTTTTTGACGTTGATCATATTGACTCGTTGTGCAATAACCAGCAAAAAGCTTATTAGAATTTAAAAGAATTTCCGCAAGCTTTTCCATTGAATCGTGCAATGGTTTATTCGCATCTCTTCTCTGTTGTGCAGCCTTTTCAACATTTTCTTCAACTGATCTTTTTGTGAGTTCATAAAATTCGTTTGATAGTTTATTAGATGTAGACTGCGGGTATACTATTGTTTGTGGTGGTTGTTGTTGTGGGCAATCCATCTGCTATCCTCTTAATTAGCTATTCAATTAATTAACTTTTTTTATTTTAGGTCTATCAAAATAATTCTGGTTGATGATAATATGAAGCCGTTTCTGCTTCTAATAATGTTCGTTGCATATATGATAATTTTGGTTCTACTATAGAATCCTGTTCTTTAAGTGCAAAAAGAACAATGTTATCCGATAATAAATCTTGTCGAACTGCTTTATAAAATGATTTTGGCATATCAGTAGCAGTTAATTCAATAAAGTAACAATATCTATTTAATAAGGTCCAATGTAAATCATCAATATCATTAGTGTCATCAATAACATTATATTTAAGAAAGGTAACCAATTGTTCAGCAATTTTTTTTGTTATAAACCATGTTTCTTCGTGTGTTGCTGGGTTCCAAATCAATTTACTTAAGGCTATTTCACAGAGCCGAATAATACCTTGTCGTAACTGTTCTTGAACAATTTCTTCATGAGCGATAGTAACTATATTAGCGGTTATATTTTTTAAAAATAGATCAGGGTTCTGTCTAAATGATTCATAATCTTTGCTAAATGTTGAATAAAGCACCCGGTAAATTGTTGCATTAAAACGATCAACAAAAGTTGCATCATACAAGGCTGAGTTAGTTATATATTCACGTGATAAAGAGAATTCAAAATAAGGTGTAAGCTGTCTTGGAAGTGTTTCCAGTAAATACGAAAAAGCCGATGCATTAACATAATGAGAACTTTTTAACATATTAGAAAAAAGCTTTACTAATGAACGTACATATTCAGATGTTTGATGAGTAGATATACCAAAGGCAATAAGATCCGAAAGGTGTGAGAAATCATTTGGTAATATCTCTTTTTTATAATAGGGTGTTCTCAATTCTTTTTGTAGAGATATAATAAGAGAGTCTTTACTGTGTAATGATATATCTTTTGCTTGAAAAGCGAGAATATTTGTATTATGAATGAAAAGAGTACAAAATATGGTGAAGGTAATAAAGCGATGCATCATAATTAGCTCCACATAAAGTTAATAAGTAACCTAAATCAGATTTTATCGTATCACAGAAATTATAAACTGATCAATGAAAAAAAGATAATGTTTTTAAGGATTCTTTTATGGCGTTATATTCATACGAGGCATTTTCAAAGGATGGAAAAATAGTAAAAGGCACTATAGATGCGCCATCAGCAGAAGCTTTAAAAGAACAATTAACACGACAAGGGCTTTTTCCCACTAAAATTGAATCAACAGGAGGGGTATCAACTGCAGGCTTTTTTGCACGTTTATTTGAATCAAAAATAAAGACTAAAGACAAAATTCTTTTTTCAAAACAATTGGCTATTTTACTCAAATCAGGCGTTCCTATATTGCAAGCAATTGAGTTGCTTATTGAGCAATTTGAAGGCAATATGAAAAACATGCTTGTGCGCATTAAGGATGATATTAAAGAAGGCAGTTCGCTAGCAGATGCATTGAGTAAGTACCCTAAAATATTTGAAAAAATATATCTTCAACTTGTTCGTGCCGGAGAAGCAACGGGTAAATTAGAAACGATTCTTGAGCGACTAACAGTGTATCTGGAGCGAAGAGAGGTAACAAGTAAAAAAGTACGTGGTGCTTTACAACAACCTATAATTCAATTAGTTGTTGCAGTTCTTGTTGTAGGAGTGTTAGTTACTAAAGTTGTTCCTCAGATGGCTAAAAATTTTACATCAAAAAAAGCAGCTCTTCCTTGGCCAACTGCAGTTCTTTTGTCATTATCTGATTTTATGATTAGTTATGCATTGTTCATCATTATTGCATTGGTAATTATTATTGTAGGATTCAAGTTTTGGAAAGCAACACCGAGTGGTGGTAAACAATTAGATCAAATTAAATTAAAACTTCCTCTAATCAAATATCTTTCAAAAACCAATGCAGTGGTACAATTTAGTTATACGCTGGGACTGTTGCTTGAAGGAGGAGTTAATATTGCTGAGGCATTGGATATTGTTGTAAGTATTATCGATAATCGTGTTTTAGCATCGGCATTGCGTACGGCGCGGGATAATATTGTTAAGGAAGGTAAAATTGCAGAATATTTACAGCAAACAAAAATGTTTCCACCGATTGCTATTTACTTAATTAAAACTGGTGAGCAGACTGGTGAGCTTGCTACAATGCTACTCACTGTTGCTGATAATTATGAGAAAGATTATATTGAATTAATTGATAAAGTAACAGGTCTTATTGCACCGGTTATGCTTTTTGTTATGGCAGGTATCATTGGTTTTATTGTCATGGCAATTGCATTACCAATGATTGAACAGATGAAAAATATGGGTTAAAAATTTATTATTTATTACATTTTATGTAAGGAGTACTGATGACTACTACACAGACGGATATCACAACGCATATCAAACAAAAATATGTTCGTGCGGGATTTACATTGATGGAAATATTAATTGCGGTGATGATTCTTGGTCTTCTTGGTGCAATGGTTGGACCAGCGCTCAATAATATTTATAAAAGCCAACAAAAAAGGACATGTAAAGGTACCTTAACTGGATTCAAAAAAGGTATTAGTATGTATCAAATGCATACACAACAATTACCATCTACATTAAAAGATCTTATTAAAAAACCAAAGGAAGAACGTGCTGCTAAAAAATGGGAAGGACCTTATATAGGTGAAGATTTAGTTGAAGTACCTAAAGATCCATGGGGGGAAGATTTTAAATATAAAGTAACCACAGGTGCAAAACATCCGTATGAACTTTATTCCTATGGCCCTAATGGTAAAGGTGCTCCAAAAGAAGAATGGATTAACGTTTGGGATGAATAAACAATTAGGTTTTTCTCTTTTAGAATTACTTGTAGTGATTGCGATAATCGGTATTTTAAGTGCAATCATTGTGCCTAATATTCAGCGATCAACACCTCGCTATGAACGAGAAGAGTTTGTAGCGAGGTTTAACACATTAGTTCAGTATGGGTGGCAGCAATCATTAGTCACTCATAAAATGCAACGTATTACCGTTGATATGGGACAAAAGCGTATTTCTTTAATGCAAGATTCCGGAGAAAAAGATCGAGCAGGAGAAATTGTTTTTAAACCCATTGCCGATCCAGTACAAGATACAGAATGTGCTATTCCTGATAATATTCAGATTAAACAATTTTTTGTTGAAGGATTTGATATGATGACAAAATTTGCGCGTAGCAAGACAGCGTCAGTTTGGTTTTATATTGTCCCTGAAGGAATGGTGCAAAATGTAGTAATTAATTGTGTTGATACAAAAGATATGCAGGATCATCAGCCACGACCGATCGGATTAGTGCTTAACCCTTTTACTGCTCAATATAAATTATATGATACCTTTCAAAAGCCATAAAAATGGATTTACGCTTGTTGAAGTTATATTATCTCTTGCTATTACAGGGATAGTGCTGACGCCAATTTTTATGATGCATGAAATGATAATGAATCGTGTGGGTCGTTCATCAAAAGCATTTGATTATATAGTGCTTTGTAAAAATTTATTATATGAAGCGCGTCAAAAACAGGATCCTGATGCACAAGAATTTTCACTCAATAAAACAGAAATTGTTTTTGATGCGGAACTAATTTATACTCTTGAAAAAAATATTGATCAAAAATCATCACTTGCTGCATTGCCTGGTTTACATAAAGAGTTGGTCACCGTATCTTGGACAGAGCAAGATAAAAAAAAACAAGATCGATTAGTAACATTGATCTATAAAAAACCAGAACAGAAAAAATCATGAAATATGGATTCATGCTTATCGAACTTATCGTTGCAACAATGGTAGCCACAATGGTTGCTGCAATACTCTTGGCTGCTCTTGCACAAGGAAGTCGTTTTCAGATTGTCATTGATAATATGATTGATACTTCGGTACGCATTGGCGTCATTTCTAATCAATTAGAAAAAGATCTTATGGGTGCTTTTATTCCCGTTCAGGCAGAAAAAACTGAAGATACTAAGAATAAAAAAAACGATACTAACAAACCTACTGAAGCGCAAGATGATACCGAACAAAAAAGTACGCAAAAAAAAGAGCCTAAAATTATCGATAAAATATTTTATAGTATTAATAAAGATGGAAAATTTGATACATTAACATTTATTACTAATAATCCTCTTACTGTTTTTGTGGGTAAAGATGTTGGTATAGTAAAACCAAAAGTTGTTCGTGTACAATATACGCTTAAAGCAGATCCTGATAAAAAAGATTCGTATGCGTTATTCAGACAAGAAAGCATGGAGCTTGATCTTGAAAATTTTAAAAATGTTAGAGCGTATGAGGTTATTGATGGTATTAAAAATTGCTCCATAACCTTTACCGCACGTATTGAAAAGAAACAAGAGGAGCAAAAACCGTCTGCTAATGAAAAATCCTCTCAAGAAAAACAAAAAATATCATATGAATATAAAGTTTTGAATGAGTGGGTAAGTGAGCAAAAGGGGGATGCCGACAAAGATAAGTCCGAATTTCCTCGAATTCCTTATAGCGTAGAAATTAAGATAGCTTTATGGGATAAACAAGAAAAAAGAGAAAAGGATTTTACTCTTGTTTGTCACATTCCGAATGATATAAAAACTCCTCAATTAGAAGAAAATCAATTAGAACAGCCAACAAAAGGTAAAATTCAAGAAAAAAATAATGATAAAGAGCAACCAGAAAATAGTATAGATAAAAATAAATCACCAGTACCAAACCTCACTCAGGCTATGCATAATATTGTTCAAGAAATAGTTGTGGTAGCTGAAAATGCTAATAAATCTAACGTAATAGCACATAGTTTTGAATATCCAATAAATACAATAAAACGTAAGTAAATGTATGAAAAATAGTAACAACAATACGCACAATGGATATATCATGATTTTCACCTTGCTTATTGTAGGAGCAGCAATGATAGTTGTTACTTACGTTGGTAATCGTGGGTCCTTTTATTTACCTTTTTCTCATATGACTCTTGCGCGTGAAAAGGCAAAAATGCTTGCTACAAGCGGTGTTCAAGTTGCAATGGCACAGTTATGTCAACCAAGTAAAAAACAAGAACAGTCTGCGCAAGAAAGTAAAACAGAAAAAAAAGATGTGCAGACAGGAGAAAGCAAAAATGGAGCTACATCTACTGCAATAACTGAAGGTACATCATCTAACCAAGAAGATCGTGATTTTTTACTTCGTATTTTACCAACGTTAAACCGTTGGCAACAGTTTGATCTTAAAGAGGAAATTGATGGGGTTGATGGACAAATAAAAATATGCATCATGTGTGAAGAAGGTAAGATTAACCTAAATCGCATTATCGATTTTAAAAAAGGTACTTTGTATGGAACTGATCAATCTGGTTGGAAATCAATTATGCAAGAGATTTGTAAAGCTATTGAACGCATTACTAAAGCAACAGATATATTTCCTGCTTTTGAAAAAGCAATAAAAGAACGTGATATCCTCTATAATGATGCAACAGAATTACTAACACAAAAAGGATTTACTTCTTTTAAAGATGTTATTTTTTATCAACCACCAACAGAAAAAAAACAGGATACAATTTATTTGACTGATATTTTTACGGTATGGTCAAGTTCTGATAAACTAGAACCATGGCTATTTTCAGACTCTCTTCTTGGCTTGTTAGGTCTGCCGCGTGTAGAAATAGATGATATAAAAAAACGAAAAGACCAGGTTGAAAGTTGGGTAAAAAATTTTAAATCACGTGTCAATTGGAAACAGGATTGGAAAACCATATTAGTGCCAATGTATGGTAAAGAGTTGCAGACTTTGCCTAAAAATATAGACTCTATGCTAAGCACTACTTTTACACCACGATTTTTTTCCGTTCTTGTTCATGGTAAAGTTGGTGAAATAACGCAAAGTGTTTATGCAATTTTAGAAAAAAATAAACTTTCACAAGACAATAATATCGAATATGATATTACAATAAAAAAATTATATTGGCTGTGATGGTAAAAAGGAATAAATTTGCAAGGTAAAATAGAGACACGTGTCGGAATTTTTGTTCTAATAGCGCTTGCCGTTTTTGGGTATATGGGCTTTAAAATCGGGGCCTTTCGCTTTGATCGTTCACAATACGCTCACTATATAGTATATTTTAATGATATTGCGGGATTATCACGTAAAGCAGCTATCAAAATTGCCGGTGTAAAGGTTGGGTGGGTTGAGGAAGTTCAACTCATTGCAGGAGCTGATTCAAAAGCCGAAGCGGTAATAATGGTTTCAGTATCATTTCCTTTATATCAAAATGCATATGCAATAGTTCGACAAGATGGTTTACTGGGTCCAAAATATATTGATCTTGTACCGGGCGATCAATTACTCAGAAAATTAAATGAAGGGGAGTCCTTACAAAAATCAAATTTTGATCCTGTAGACCTAGATGATATTTTTCGTCAGTTTAAAGAAATTGCGGGAAATGTCCGTGAGGTAACCGAATCATTTAAAGACACATTTGCTGGTCCGCAAGGCAGTGATCAATTAAAATCATTTATGATCAATTTAGAAAATGCTGCAGAAAAATTTTCCACGGTCACCAATGTTCTTGAGCGTTCATTTGTTCGTAATGAAGAAAGTATTGATGCATTTTTAGAGATTGGTACAAATGTTCGCATGTTATCTGACAGGTTAGAAAACAAAGTGTTTCCGGCATTTCAAGAGAGTATTGAAAAAATTTCAAATGTATTTGATCGTGATTTTGGACGTATAGCTTCACGTGTGGAGTTAACAACAGAAGCGCTTGAAGATGCTGCAGCACAAGCGCGTGATGGGTTACGTAATTTCAGTTCTGTAACAGAAAAAATTGATGAAGGCAAAGGTCTCATCGGTAAACTTGTTAATGAAGATGAAACATATCGTGATCTTAAAGTTGCTGTCTCAGGATTTAAGAATTATGTTAGCAAACTTGATCGTATGCAAATTCTTTTTGATACCCATTTTGAAACAATGCATCGTCCCGCAGAAAATTATCGGTATGAAGATTCAAAAGGATACTTTGATATTAGAATTCATCCGAATGAAGAATATTTTTATCTTGTACAAATAGCCAGTTCTGAAAAAGGCTTTGCATATCGTCGAGAAAAAGAATATACCTATACAAATGATGATCTTGATTATATTGATCCGGCAAAACAGTTTAATCCATCATCAGATACCCGACCGCAATTGCTTTCGGATAATCTTTACGAGAATACCTTAGTATCTGATGAAAAATTAAAAACTGTATTCAGAAAAGAACGATTAATGTTTGACCGTAATGGGATAAAAGTTGGTGTTCAATTTGGTAAAATATTTGGTGATGTTGCATTACGTTTAGGCCTCATTGATGGTTTTGCGGGAATGGGAGCAGATTATGAGTTTCCCTTTAAAAATGATAAATTTCGTTGGGTAACAACATTTGAAGGTTTTGATTTCCGCGGTTTTAATCGCCGTGGACCTAATAAATTTCATCAAGATAAACGCCCGCATCTCAAATGGCTTAATAGAATGTTTTTAATGCGTAATATTTACTTCACCTTTGGTGCTGATGATTTTATTAGTAAACAAAACGCTAATGCCTTTGTTGGTATTGGTATGCGGTTTGGTGATGATGACGTTAAATACGTCCTTGGCAGTATTTCTGGTGCTAGTGGATTGATGAAAACATAGTAATTAAAAAAAGATATTACTTTTTAAATATATTCATGAATTGCCCCCACCAAGTTTGTACAGGGGGTAGAATATTTTTTTTTTGCTCTATTTCAGCTTTGAGTTGATTTATCTCTTTATCTATTTTATCTTTTTTTACATTTAAATCATTTAATAAGATTTCTCTATTTTTTTGTTTTGTTTGATCGACTTTGAGATAAGATGGTGCATTCTCTACTATTACGTTTTTTTGTAATACTGGCGCACTCAATGGTTTCTTTGCCTTAGTTAATTGATTTATTTTTTCATTTACTCTCGTTAGTTCGTTTTCTTTTTCTATTAATGCTTGTTGTTTTTTGGTCAATTCTTTTTTTTGTTGTAAAAACGGCTGCATACTTTTTTTAGCTTTCTCTAATACGATGCTTTTGATGGGAAGCATACCTGTTTCTACTGTCGGTACTATTTTTACTGTTTCTTTAACTAAGGGTTCTTTTTCTTGCTCATCTAATGGTGGTACTTCTTTTGCTAGTTCTCTAATTAATTCTTGTCCTCTTGTTATTCTAATTTTCTGAGCAGGAGATAATTTTTTATTAGGAAACATAGCTGACATTGACATAAAAAATAATAAAAACGATAAACTTATTATTTTTGTAACATGCGTTATTACAATTATTTTTTGCTTTTTCATTTTTAAAATTCCCGAGAGGTTTATTTAATTTTTCTATTTGTGTTCATTTTGTAAAATGCTTATATCTATCAATATTAAATAAAATGCAATTATAATTCAATAGTTTTGTCGCAAAACAGTTGAAATGGCAGATTAATTACGTTATTGTGGAGAGAAATTATCAATAAAAAAAAGAGGACTAGCTAATGCAACGATTGCCAATTATGCCGCAAGATCAAACATTTTGGTATTTAAATACACCCACTCTCTCACCATTAACAAATGATATTTCTACCGATGTACTCATTATTGGAGGAGGCATGGCGGGGCTAACCACCGCACAAGCTTTTGCTGAAAAAGGTTGTGCGGTAGTTCTCATAGAAAAAAATTATTGCGGCGCTGGAGCATCAGGCAAAAGTTCGGGTTTTATAACACCTGATTCTGAGTTATCATTGTTTGAGCTAATACGCATTTTTGGTCCAGAGATAGGAAAAAAACTATGGAAGTTGATTGGTTCTGGCGTTGAGGCTATTCAAAATAACATTCAACAATATAATATAAATTGCGATTATCAGGCACAAGATACACTTATTCTTGCAAATACAGCGCGTGCATTTTCTTCTGATATACAAAAAGAATATGATAATCGTCAGCAAGCTGGCTATACAAGCACCCTGTATACGCGCGATGAACTGTCATCAGTTATTGGTTCAGATGCATATCATGGCGGCATATCATACGGTGGAACTTTTGGCATACAAGGATATAACTATTGCCTTAGCATGAAAAAAGTTTTACAAGAATTAGGTGTTCTTGTGTATGAAGAAACTCCTGCGCTGCATATTCAAGAAAAAAAAGTTACAACTCCACGAGCAATAATTAACGCCAATCATATTATTGTGTGCACTGATCGCTTTGAATTAACAGCATCGTTGTTGTGGGATAAAATATATCACGTTCAAACATTTTTAATGCTTTCTTGCCCATTATCAGAAGAGAATATTAAAAAAATATTTCCTCATAAGCGATACATGGTATGGGATACGGATATGATTTATCAATATTATCGTCTTACCGGTGACAATCGCCTTATGTTAGGTGGGTCAAATTTATTGTATACGTATGCTAAAAATGAAAAACATGGTAATAATCACGTAGCAAAAAAGTTACTAAACTATTTTAATACGAAATTTCCTAATGTTGCAGTTGAATTTGAATACATGTGGCCGGGGCTAATTGGAATTAGTAAAGATGTATTTCCTGTAGCTGGATTTGATCAACGAATGCCATCAGTTTATTATATAGCAGGCGCATGTGGATTGCCTTTTGCTGCAGCGTTAGGAATGCATTGTGCTGATCGAATTATTAATAATAATAAAGAATTTGATGATTATTTTTCACCGTATCGATCCACTACGCTAGGACCAGTTACACAATCAATTTTAGGTACTCGTTTAACATTTGCTTTATCAAATTTTTTATCCGTAGGTAGTTTATAAAAAAAACTAGTGTATATATCCATTAATATTAACAAGCTGTCGAATTTTATTTTTAAGCAATCGAATGTTTTTACTGAGATTTGTAATATTTTGCGTTGTTATTCGGTTTATATTGAGAACAAGCGTAGGTTAAATAAAATAAACATGCTCATTATAAAATTAATTATAATGAACATGTTTATAAATATTATACTTAAATCGATTATTTAAAACTATTTTTGCCCAAGTAATTGTTTTTTAAGTAAGATCTTTTCATCATCGTTTAATTTGCCCAAAAATGACTTATTAAGAGAATCTTTTTGTTTATTTATTTCGGATTAGTATATACTGAAAATAGCATTTTTTCAAGTTAAAAAGTTATTTTTTTAGCAATAAGTTCATGTAGTAATGTAGGTTTTTCTTCAATGTCTTTTTGCATAACAGTATAAAACAAATCGGGATATTCAGATGACATTGCACGAGCATTATCAACTTGATGCGTAGTGCTATCTGTTGTCAAAGGAATAATAATACATTGTTTATTAAAAAATTTAATCTCAAATAATGTTCCAGCCCCAGCACGGCAAATAATAAGGTCAGCGGCAGTGTACATTAATGCAAGATCTGGGCGATAGCTAAAAACATTTGCCGTGATATTTTTTGATTTATATAATGCGTTCCAATCAGTTGTATCAATGGAACCTGTTTGATGAATGATTTGAAAATCTTTTAATGAAAACGATGCATCACTTATCCAATTTTTCATACATTCATTAAGAAAACGTGAACCTTGTGATCCACCAAGTATTAACACGGTCTTTTTATTGGAAGATAATCCAAGCTGTTTCTGCGCTAAGTTTTTATCATTTATAACTTGTGTCAATAGATATTTTAGTGGATATGGTTTAACAGAACACTTCTGCACAGGAAAATAATGTTGCGAACATGCAAATGGCGTGATGATTGAAGTTGCTAATGGTATAAGTACTTGGATTGCTTTTCCTGGTACCGCATCGAGTGAGTGAAGTGTAATTGGTATGCGCAATATATATGCTGCAATACATGCAGGAATTGCAACAATACCGCCCGTGGTGATAATTTGTTCTGGTCTATGTTTACATAAATAAAAAAAACTTACTATGAACGAGTGAATAGTATACCAACCGATTTTAAACAATGATCCTGTACGGCTGTGTAAAGGTAGCATAACATGCCATGTAATATGTTTGTTATTTGCTATAATTTTTTTATCAAGAGCCGTGTTAGCAGAAAAAAAGAGAATATTAATTGATGCATTATAAGCAACACTATTATCTGCAATGGTTAAACAAGGAATAATATGCCCACCAGATTTTCCTGCAACATAACAAACTGTTTTTAATTTCATGTACGCGCTAATAACAATTGCATTTTTTTAAGAGTTTTTTTTTCACGAGTAGTATGTATAACTAATTGAGCTTTCTTAGTAAAAATATCAGCATTTTCATTATTATTCAACGCATAATGTACTTTTGCAAGACGTAATAATATTGTTCCATTATTATACGATATTAGTTTTTCAAGAATCTGTTCCGCCTGTAGGTATTTTTTTTCTTTGTATAAAATCAGAGCTTGTGTATCTAAAAAATGAGGATTTTTACTATCAATTGCAAGCGCTTTTTCAATGAATGATTGCGCCTTTTGTATATCTTTTCCTTTAGTAGCCCAATAGTATGCAAGCGTATTATTTATGTGTGGACATTCTTTATTAAGATTATGTGCACTCTTAAGATCATTATGCATAGCGAGGTGATTGTTGTGTTCATAATGCAATAATGCACGTTGGTATAATATTGTCGCACGCCTCGTATCAGCCATAGTACAATGCAGTGCATGAGAAAGGTATGTGATTGCATTATTACTTTGTCCATTCCGCATATACATATCTGCGCAATAAAGATTACACCAGAGATTATGAGGATTTTTTTGTATAACCGTAGTCAATGTATCAATAATAGTTGCAATAGGCATTCCATTATACGCAAGAAGACAGATTGTTTTTGGCCACATGCTATTTTCTGGCTGTGCCATAATCCATGTGCTTATCGTTGATGCAATGTCCTTAAAGTCCTTCAGCATTGATAAAATTTGTATTTTGAGTAACTTACATTCCTCATTAAACGGTTGATGTTCAATGCATGCATTTATGTGCGTTAAAGCTTGGTCATATCGTTGTTGTTTAAATAGAACAAGTGCATTATCAATACTAACGGCATGAGACAACATGCGCTGTTTGGTGTCTTCACTATTTTTTTGCTTAAGCATTAATGCAAAAAGATGTTTTTCTATCTCCTTATTGCTACCAGATAATTCTAAAAATGTACTGTATCCGGATACAGCCTTTTGAATATTTCCCTCTTTTTCATATAGCGATGCGTACAAAAGCCAGCTTTTATCAAATCGTGGATGCATCTCTACGCAGGTAGTGATAGACTCTAAGGCTTTATTATAGTTTCCAAGAGAAGTATATATTTGTGTTTTTAAAAAATAAAAAATGAAATTATTTGCCTTACGTGGCGTATTATTAAGAAACGCATCAATAGTCAATAATGCATTATTATATTCTTGTCGACGTATATATACTTGAGCGGCACGTAAAGTGATCTCTGCATTGTTTCTAAATGATTGGCTAAGCATAATTATATGGCTATTAGCTTCTTGAGTACGATTGGTTTTTTCAAGCGCTGTAGCAAAAATCAGTTGAATTTCAGGATCATTTTTAAATTTATTTCCTAAGGATGGCATAAGTTGCACAATTTTTTCAAAATTTTGCATGACATTAGCGTCAGCTAAAATAGTGAGATAACCCTTATAGCTATAAGGTGATGGTTGTAAAGTAAATAGTTTTGTATACCATTTATGAGCGCATACATTATTTCCTTTAAATTGATTATAATTTGCCCAAAAATAATTATGTAATATTTCCGTATCATTAGTAAAAATAAATGATATAGAAATGCAAAGTGCGTATATAAGAACATTGCTTCTTATCATGTGTTTGTTACTCTTGATAGCATCGAATGCGAAATGCCTTTAATGCATCACGTAATGTAGGATCGGCAATTTTTGCAATGATGCGCTCATCCTCTTTAGTTAATTTAATATTTTCTTCTTTTTTTGTTTTATGTGATAATGGACTTATTTTTTTAATGGTTTTTAATCCAATCAGTTTAAAGCGTATCTGTTTAATACGCGGCTGGTCTAGATTTTCATTGATTTTTGTAATAAGTAACGATGATAACAAATATAATTCTTGCATCCAACAAGAATGAAATACACCAAGAATAAGCATATCATCATAAATTTTTTCAATACGTACTTTGCTATGTAGAGACCCAACAATGTCATTCCATCTATACAATAGATCAGTTTTCCAGTTCTTCTCAGGTTGTATGAGCATCTGTAGCAAGTCTTTTAAGCAAGTAGCCATAGAGAAATCTCAGTTAAATATAAAATATTGTTATCATTACGATAATGATAACAATATTGTTTGTCCATACATCATTTATTTAGTTGATATATAATCACTATATCTTTTTACAAATCATTAGTTTTCGTTTTTTTAGCGGTGAATTATTCTTATCATTGCTACATGAATGTTTTCTTTTTTTATTTTTGTCATTATCCATATTTTTATTATTTCTGTAATTATCAATATTTTCAGAAAATATTGATTTCAAAAAATTATTTGCTTTGTCATTAAATATTTTTTTATCATTTCTCTGAGACAAATCTAAATTTCTATTTTTTTTGCTTATTTCTGGCGTAATATTATTTTTAATTTTGGTTACAATATCATTGTCTATTTCATTGATCTTTGATGTCATAACCTTGAATAACAGTGTATCTATATTATCGATATATGGTATTTGTGACATCATGTTGTACAATATAATTGTTATATCGTTATATTTCTCAATACCATTTTTAAGATTCCCGATTGCATTTTGATTTTTTTGGGTACTCTGATTTATATCTTTTTCAAGTGTTTGTGTTTCATTTTTGTATTTATTTTTCTCTTTATCTGTACCTGTATTATTTTCCATCATTTCCACGTATTTTTCTCTACGATATTTTAACGTAGCCGCCCCTCGGGTTTCATTATCATTAATATTTCCTTTACATTCTTTAATACATTGATGATATTTTTCTATTAATGTATTGATTTTGGTATGCAGTGGGCTTATCTCTACATCATATATTTTTCGATTGTTTTTAGCTTCCTCGCTCCAGCATTCAACCTCTGGTACCAATTGCCCTTCTTGTCCAGTATTTATGTTATCACTTGTAGTATAAAGATTGTGTGCAGTAGGTATTACAATAGTTGTTTTGCTTGTTTTTTTCTTCTTTTCCATTGAAAAGAGAGTAGATGAAACTTGTGAGAATAAGATCAACGCTGAAACTATCATTATTTTATTCATGAGCTTTACCTTTAATTAACGATGTTTTTTCTTAAAAATTATACATTTTACTTTAGAATTTGCTATAAAAATATTTTCAATTCAAAGTTATTGTGTTGTTATTTTTATTACGGACATTTAGCTTTGAAGTGCATAAATAACATTTTGGCACGTTAACTGATAAAAAAAACCTTGTAAGGAGTTTTTAAATTTTTTGTTCTCATAAGCAATAAGGTGTTACAAAAAAAGATTTTCGATCCAATTTTTCAGTTATAACTTCATGATTAGTAAATTATTTTCCATGCTATTGCCTAAAAAAGTAGTTTAATTTATACTAAAAAATAATAACTTTAGGTAAAAGCATCGTTTAATACAATAGACTTATTCGTAATAAAAGAGAATGAACAAAAAAATATACGATTTCGACGTTATTGTTGTTGGTGGTGGACACGCAGGAATAGAAGCAGCTCATGCTGCTGCAAAGTTGGGATCAAAAACGCTATTAATAACACTTGATCCTAATAAAATAGGTCTTATGCCCTGTAACCCGGCTATTGGTGGTGTTGGTAAAGGACATATTGTTTATGATATTAGTGCTCTTGGTGGCCTCATGCCACAGTTATGTACTAAAACATATTTACAAGCACGCATGCTTAATACAAAAAAAGGATCTGCCGTACAAGGCTTACGGTTACAAATTGATAAGTTTGCTTATAGTGCACTCAGTCAAGCAGAATTAAAAAAAATGCCTCATTTAACCATTCATGTAGGCACGGTTGAAGATATTTTGCTCGATGAAGTGGGTAAGGTATGCGCAATTGTAACGGATACTGGCACTTTTACTACATCTACCGCCATTCTTACTACCGGAACTTTTTTGAATGGTTTGTGTCATATTGGTGAGAAGAATTTTTCTGCCGGCAGGCGAGATGAAAAAGCAGTTACTGGGTTGTCATTATTTTTAAAAAGAACAGGATTACGTCTAGGTCGCTTAAAAACAGGTACTCCACCACGTTTGCTTAAATCAAGCCTTGATTTTTCTAAAATGGAATATCAGGAGTCTGATGAGCTTAATTATTTGTTTGAATTTTATCCGCACACAACAAAAAATTCGCATGCCTGTTACATTACACATACCAACGAAAATACACATGCCGTCATTAAAAACAATCTGCATCGATCTGCAATGTATAATGGCAATATTTCTGGTATTGGCCCGCGTTATTGTCCCTCAATAGAAGATAAGATTGGCAGGTTTGCTACAAAAAATTCTCATCATGTTTTTGTTGAGCCAGAAGGAGCTGATTCTGATGAAATTTATCCAAATGGTATCTCAACTTCATTACCTTTAGAAATTCAAGAGCAATATATTAGAACCATTGCCGGTTTTGAAAATGCATTAATTACTAAAGCGGGTTATGCGGTAGAATATGATTTTGTTTACCCAAATCAACTAGAATCAACACTTGAAGTTATCACTATTCCCGGATTATTTCTTGCAGGTCAAATTAATGGTACTACCGGCTATGAAGAAGCCGCGGGACAAGGTATAATTGCAGGCATTAATGCTCACCAAAAAGTTGTACAAAAAGCACCTTTCATTTTAGACCGCACAGAAAGCTATATTGGTGTTATGATTGATGATTTGGTAACTATGAGTGTTGATGAACCATATCGTATGTTTACTTCACGTGCTGAACGAAGATTATTGCTGCGACAAGATAATGCATTTATGCGGTTAACTGAAAAAGCATATCTTCTTGGTATGATTGATCAACAGTTATATGATGACTTTATGATAGAAAAAACGGTTGTTGAAACAACATTGGCAGAGCTACGTAACAATAAAAACAGCACTGACCTTCTTCGTCTTTTTGGACAAGATGAATCTGATAAAAAAAAATTAGCAGAATATATTGGAAGACCGTTATCAGAACGTGCGTTGCAAATAATTCATTCAGAAATTCGCTATGAGCCATATATTACTCGAGAAAAACAGGAAATTAAAAAATCAGAAAACTTTAAAACAATGATGATTCCCGGAGAGCTTAATTATACAGAAATGCCAGGCCTATCTAAGGAATTACAACAAAAGTTAACTTTTTATAAGCCACAAACAATTGCTCATGCATCACGTATTCCTGGTATGACTCCTGCTGCTATCTCACTTCTTATTTTTCGAATTTCTACATTTTCAAAAAATATAAAAATCACTAATTCATAAAAAAGGACTTTCAGCAATAATGTTTATTTATTTATTTTTAATCAGTGTGATTATTGCATCAACAGATATGCCATCAATACCTGATGAACTAACAGAACTTCATACATGTGTTCTTCTTGACGCGCAAGAAGAGCATTCACTAGTGTTACAAGAATGTGAAGCGCACGACGAAATAACTAATATGCTTGTGCCAATGTCCGAGGAGTTAGTAGAGGCTTCACATATACCTAAAATAACCGATGACTCTTCACTAGCTGAATCAATTACTATTATCAATGCAATTGATGCAGATATGCTTGCATATAAGCATTGGACAGGTACCTATAGTCCTGAAATATTTACTATTGCTGTAGATGGTACTGAAATAGTGCAAGGATCACAACTTACATTACCATCACAAACAACAACAATTACTATTCAGTATACTTATTCATTTATGAATGGTATGCGATCAGGAACAAAAAAAATATCATATCAACTGCATGAAAATATTACGCGAGCACAGATTACATTTTCATGGAAGGACGCTTGGAAAGTATTACTTGATAATGGTACAGCGCTTAAAGAAATAACAACCTAATTATGAAATTTAATTTTTCACCTGAAATTATTCATTTATATGGACCATTTGGCGTTCATAGTTACGGATTTTTTATTGCTCTTGGCATTATTACAGTTGTAACTGCTATACGTTATAATAAAAGATTTACACAGCTAGGTCTTGAGCCTGTTTTTATGAATATTGTAGCAGTAGGTATTATAGCTGGATGTATCGGTGGACGGTTTCTTGAAGTTATATCAGAACCTTTTTTATACCCTCATTGGTACGATTGGTTTACTCTCTGGCAAGGTGGCTTTTCTATTTTAGGTAGTATTCTTGGTGTTATTATTATTATGCCATTCTATTTGCGTAGTATTAATGTGCCAATTTTACCGCTGTTTGATTTAGTTTCAATTTATATTCCTTTATTACAATCGATTGGGCGTCTCGGATGTTTTACCGCAGGATGTTGTTATGGTAGCATAACAAATAACATTTTTGCCGTGATTTACACCAATCCACATACATTAGCACCTTATGGTATTCCCTTGCATCCTACACAACTGTATAGTTCCACATTATTGTTTGGTATATTTTTATTGATGTATTTTGTTGTACAACCGTTATGTAAAAAGAATGGTCAAATATTTGGTATATATCTTATATTTGCATCACTCGAACGTTTTTGGGTTGATTTTTGGCGTTCTGATCGTATTCTAATTGGGAATTTTTTTTTATCGCTTCACCAAATTATCGCTTGTATCATAATTATTGTTAGTTTATTAGTTCTTACTATACCTTGCATAAAAAATAAATGTGTTAGGTTGTATAGATACATACAAAAATTAAACTTTGATAAATAATGCAATAATTAGTAGCTAATTTTTTAAAAGTTTTATCTGTAGATATTTTGTTTTAATGATTTACCCCAAAGTCTAGTATACTAATAGTTTTTTTGACGACTCACTCCATTTGTTTGACAGATAGAAATTTTATGTTATGATTAAAAGTAGTAAAAAATTATTTTTACAGGGATAATATATGTCTCTATTTAAACTTCATACGCCATTTCCGCCAGCAGGAAGCCAACCAGAAGCCATTAAACAGCTATTAACTAATAGGCCAGGTAAATCAACATTACTCGGTGTTACTGGTTCGGGAAAAACTTATACTATTGCAAATGTCATTGCTCAACAAAATAAGCCTATTTTAATCTTAGCGCCTAATAAAACATTGGCAGCACAGCTGTATGAAGAATTTTCTCAATTTTTTCCTGAAAATAAAGTTTGTTATTTTGTTAGTTATTATGATTATTATCAACCAGAATCATATATGCCAGCACAAGATATTTATATTCCCAAAGAGACAAAAGTTAATAGTGAAATTGAACGGTTGCGTGTGGAAGCGACGGCATCGCTTATTAATCGTAATGATACTATTGTTATTGCATCAGTTTCTTGTATTTATTCATTAGGTAACCCCCACGATTATCGTGAATTAGCTTTATCATTATCGATAGGGCAAAAAATATCACGTGCAGAACTTATACAACAACTTATTTTTATACAATATACACGTAATGATATTGAACTATCTGCAGGTAAATTTTCTATATTTGGTAATACTATTAATGTATGCCTACCCTATCAAAAAGATATCTTGCGTATTGAAATGTTTGGCGATGAAATTGAAGGATTATCGTGGGTCAGTAAACATACTAATGAAGTCATGAAAGAGCTTGATAATACTATTATTTTTCCTGCTCGCCATTTTGTGACAACGCAGGAAATGAAAGATACTGCTCTTAGAAGTATTCAAGCTGAGTTAGATATGTGGATGCCACAAGTAGAAAATCCTTTATATCGTGAACGTATTAAACAACGCGTATCTTATGACCTTGAAATGATTGAACAAACTGGCTACTGCAGTGGTATTGAAAATTATTCATCTCATTTTGATGGTCGTAGAAAAGCTGGGCATCCTTATTCATTATTTGATTTTTTTCCTGATGATTTTTTACTCATTATTGATGAATCACATATGGCTATTCCGCAGCTTCGTGGCATGTATGCAGGAGATCGTGCACGAAAATCATCACTTGTTGATTTTGGGTTCAGGCTTCCAAGCGCTAAAGAGAATCGTCCTTTGCAATTTGAAGAAATAGAAAAGTATTTTAATGATGTTATTTTTGTTTCTGCAACACCGGGAGAGTATGAAATTACTCATTCTAATCAAATTGTTGAACAAATAATCCGCCCTACCGGGTTAGTTGACCCTATTATTACAATTCATGGGCGTAGTGGTCAAATTAATCATTTAATTTCCGCTATTAATGAAACAACTACTGCTGGATATCGTTCTCTTGTAATGGTAATGACAAAAAAATTAGCGGAAGAATTAGCACGGTATCTTGAAGAACACCATATTAAAGTTTGTTATTTGCACAGTGATTTAAAAACTCCTCAGCGTACTGAATTGCTTCAAAAATTACGTTTAGGTATTTTTGATTGCCTGGTCGGTGTTAATTTACTGCGTGAAGGAATTGATCTTCCTGAGGTCGCTTTGGTGGCAATAATGGATGCTGATCTTGAAAGTTTTTTACGAGATAAGCGCTCATTAATTCAAATTATTGGAAGAGCTGCACGTAATACGGCAGCTAAAGTTATACTTTTTGCGGATAAAATTACTGGTTCCATGGCTGCTGCAATTGATGAAACAAATAGAAGACGGTTATTGCAAGAAGCGTATAATGAACAACATGGAATTATTCCACAAACAGTTAAGCGGGACGTCATAAAAAGTATTGTGAATATTCAAGAGCTTATTGCACAAGCATCTAAATCTAAAAAATCAAAAAAAACACAAAAAATGTTAGAAATTGCGCCTCAAGATGTTGCTGCACGTATAGTACAATTGGAAGAACAGATGCGTCAAGCAGCAGAGCGTCTTGATTTTGAAACCGCTATTGCATTACGAGCTGAATGGCAGAAGCTTAAGTCTTAAATAAAAATAATTGTCAGACACATAAACAATGTATAAAATATTCCATAGAGAATTGATCCGGATATTTTCTTAAGGTGATTGAATAAAAAAAACTATAGGTAATGTCATCAATGAAATGTGAAAGTAATGGAAGAATTATTACATACATCTAATATCCTAAAAATAATATACAAATTTCATAAATGGAGTAAAAAAATGAATAAAAATATCATAATTGTGATACTAAGTTTAAGTGTATGCAATGTTTCATGGGCAATGAAAAAAACAACTGAACAAGAAAAAAAACAAGAACAAGATCGTGTTATATATAACATAATAGCAAAAAGTGGTTATAGACATTCAGGCGATACTAAAAATTCTTTTCCTATTGATGGTATTTTTACTACAGAATTTGAGCCTAAAAAACAAAATCAGCAGCCGAAACCTGCAAAGTTATAAAACCTTACCAGAGAATATAAAATTGATGAAAATAGGAAGATATGAAAAAAAATAGTATAGGTTTATTAATTATTATTGTAATAGTAGCCTTTTTAGTTATTTCATATTTTTGTTTAAAAAGAAATGACATGGATAAAAAAATGATTTTTAAAGCTGGGAACACCGCTGATATTGTTTCTCTTTTTGCTATTACACCAGATGATATTATACAGAAAACACCCCTTTATATTGATGAAGCAAAAAATAGTATTGATGCTATTGTCGCAATTTCCCATGATAAGCGAACTTTTGCAAATACAGCTCAGCCGCTTGATGAAGTAGCTTCATTATCTAATCTTGCTATTGCGCAACGAATTTACGAAGCATTGGAATTATTGAGTCCTGATACTGATATTCGTAATGCAGCTCATGATGCATTTATAAAAATTCAAAATTTTTGGGTTGATCATGTAACAAGTAATAAAGCTTTATATAATGCATTTATGGCATATGCAGCGAAAAATGATGAACGCGAAAATCTTTCAGATCAGCAACGTTATTTTATTAATGACACACTTGCTTCATTTAAGCGAGAAGGGTTGTCATTACCAGATGAAACGTTAATGCGTGTTAATGTGTTACGTAAAGAATTAGCGGCATTATCAGCTGATTTTGATCGTAATATTGCACAGGACAATAGTTCAATTTCTGTTACGCGTGAAGAGCTTGCTGGCTTAGGAGATGAGTTTGTTGATACACTCGTTCGTTCTCATGACAATTTATATGTTTTGGGCGTAGATTATCCAACATATTTTAGAGTAATGGAAAATTGTTCAATTACACAAACACGTAAGAACTTATATATAGCTTTTAATAATCGTGCATACTCTATTAATGACGCGTTGCTCAAAACAATTATTATAAAGCGTGATGAACTTGCACGTTTGCTTGGATATGCCGATTTTTCTCATTGTGATATTGATAATCAGATGGCTCATACGCCACAAAAAGCACAAGAATTTATTACAAATTTAGCACAAAAATCTTTAGCAAAAGTACATAAAGAAATTGCAACATTAACTCATACATTGCCAGCATCGATTAAACTCACATCAGATGGTAAAATTCAACCTTGGGATTTTGCATATCTTGAAAATAGTTATAAAAAAAATAATTTTAACCTTGATGAGCAAAAAATAGCTGAATACTTTCCCATGAAAAAAACTATTGATGAACTTCTCGATATTTATCGTCAATTTTTTAATATTGATTTTCAAGAAGTTTCTGCATCTGGATTATGGCATGAAGATGTTGCTGCTGTACGCGTTTTAGACAAACAGAATGGTGAATTACTTGGTACTCTAATGCTTGATCTTTATCCACGATCAAATAAATACAGTCATGCTGCGCATACGACTATTATTCCTTCCGTATATTCAATCGAAGGTAAACGGATACCCGATGTTTCCATTGTTATTGCCAACTTTTCAAAGCCAACCGCTACTCAGCCATCACTACTTAAACGTGCTGAAGTACAGACATTTTTTCATGAATTTGGTCATGCTCTGCATGCAATTCTAGGTGCAACAGAAATTGCATCATTATCAGGAACTCATACTAAGACAGATTTTGTAGAACTTCCCTCACAGATGTTAGAAGAATGGCTAACAGATAAAGATATTTTAAAAAAAGTAAGTGGTCATTATTTAACTGGACAACCATTGCCTGATGCAACTATTGATAGTATTATTGCATTAAAAAATTTAACTGCTGGTTGTTTTGTAACTCGCCAAGCATATCTTTCATCATTAGCACTTTCTTATTTTGGTTCAGGTGATAATAAAGATCCCTATTCGATTATGCAAAAATTGTATGCAACAATGTTACCACATATGGCATTTAGCGAGGATAATCATTTTTATACCTCATTTGGTCATTTAACTGGTTATGGGGCAAAATATTATGGTTATTTATGGTCTAAAGTATTTGCTCTTGATTTATTTGCAACAATTAAACAACATGGATTGCTTAATCCTGAAATTGGACAAAAATACATTAAAGAAGTTCTTAGTAAAGGCGGTGCACAAGATCCAAATGAATTATTGTATAACTTCTTGGGTAGAGAGCCTAATTCACAGGCTTTTTTTCAAGACATGGGCTTAAATTAACGTCATTCGATCTAAGAAAAGCTTTAAGAAAAAATTCATTACAATATATACCTTCAAAAAAAATTTATACAGAAGGGATGTTGTAATGAATTTAATTACTATTATCGTAGTCTGATATCATTGATTGTAAATATTTTTTTCGTTCTAACAATGTATGGGTTGCGTAAAAACTTTCAATTTAAAAAAGCCTATTGATCATCGTAATAATCAATAGGCTTTTTTTAGTCATTTATATTTTGGATCAAACAATCCCGGCAATATTTCATATGTTGACGCAGATGGCTTAGGAACATTTAATATTTCAGCAAGTGTATTAGCTAATTGCAAAGGAGCAACACGTTCACGTACAAAGCATCGTTCAAATTTTCCTGGATGAAAAATAATTAATGGTACATTTGTATCATAATTATAAGGTGTTTTATGTGATGCTCCATTAGGCCAATGGGTAATAACAGTATAAGGATATGTTTGAATAATAATGGAACCAGAACGTCCTTTAAAGAGTTGTTTTTTAATATTGTCCTCTAACGTATTTAGTTGTGTAGGTAGATGTGATAATTCATCAGATGACCATACATTTTTTATTCCATCTTGTTGTAATAGATATAACTTTATATCACTAATTATATTACTATGTTGTTCTGGTTTTAGCGTTTCTGTTTCAGATGAATTTAATAATAATTCTTGTCCTTTATAACAGACGACAAGGTTTTTAATTGAATATTTTTTCTCAATTAAATCATTAATATTTTTAATCAATTCTATACGTTCTATTCGATGTGCTTGCGTTAATCCTTGTTCATGCAAGAGTTCAGGAATTGGCATAATTCCGTGGTCAGCAGTAAGAGCAAATACTATTTCATGTTTACCAATTATTCTTAGTGTTTGACGCATAAAACGTTGTAATTGTTTATCAAGATGATATATCATATCAATTGTTTCCATACTGTTAGGACCATATTTATGACCAATCTTATCCAAAGGACTTAAGCATACCCATAAAAGCAATCTGTCTCTATGCTTTCTACCTACATGAGTTTTAATACAAGATTGTGCGCAATCGAGAATGTATTGATTGGCTTGAGGAGTTTTTTCAAATAAATGATAAGGTTCTTGAGGATTTGATGTATCAGGTACTCGTAGTTTTGTATTTAACATAGTTTTTTTTGTACGAGTGTAATTATAGTTATTAATATTAAAAAAATTATATGAGTAAGGGCTTTTCTTATACATTGGTTGCCACGTTATGGAACCAAGTTTATTGATATTATTATTAAGATTAAATTCTTGTAGCCATGCAGGTAAGGTATCAAAGTAAGCTTTGCTTGACGTAAATAAACCTGTTTGAGGATCAATCCATAACGGTTTTCCAAGTTTGCTTGCAGTAGCAATTGCTGATCTACTTTTTCCAGAAATACTATATGCGGTAAAAGTGCTTCGTGGTTTTGATTGCAATACGCATTGATCCGACAATCCATCAACCATTAACATATGAGCTGATTTACCATAATCATAGGTAGTGTCATCCGTAGGATTAATAACATGCGTATTATCTGCGATATCATCATCGCATGCGATTTTTTTTCCATTTTCATACCATGAATTACTAACAAATCCATGATCCTTTGCGCAGGTTCCTGTATTGAGACCGGCATGCCCAGTTGCTGTTCCGGGTTGGCCATGTGGCATATACGCGTTTGTATAAACCACACCATTTTCCATTAAATATTTAAGTCCATATTTAAAATGAGGCATTAATTTATTAAAATAGGAATAGGCACATTGATCTACAACTAAAATAACGGTTAATCGGGGTGGGTTATTATTATAAGCATAATTTGGGATATTCATAAAAAAAGTACTAATATATAAAATTTTTAATGTATATGAAGAATACTTTTTCATGCTTTCTCCTAATTTTCTCATAAGAAAAAATAATTTTTATTTTTTTGATAAATTCAACTTAGCATATTTTTAATTAATAAAAAAAGATATTTATATTTTTTAACGTAATACTAGCGAGATTATTTCTTGTACGATAGGATATAATATATAGATAAGGAGTATATTTGTGTTTTTAGATTCCGTAGGTATTATTTTAAGAAAAAATAATTTATCACGCTATAAAATAGTTATTTTAGATAAGATTCAAGGAAAGATTGAATGTGTAACTTTGATAAATTCTTTATCGCCGGGAGCGCTTATTGCTTATAATATACGGGAAAAAAATGTAACTAATTTTATTAGTGATAGTGAACTTTTATATCTTCCTCTTTCATTGGCACAGACTGATATGCTTTTTTTTCATCACGTACTTGAATTGGTCTATTATTTTACTGAGATTGGTTCCTGTTCAAATGAAGTATTTGATATTCTTGCTTTTCTGTATTCAACTTTTTTATCAGCGATGACTATACAATCAAAGAAATTATTTTTATTAAAATTGCTTACTAGCACGGGTAGTATACCAGAACTAAATACACATTATTCACACTATATTATGCATCTTTCTACAATCGATATTAAACAACTTGTCACAATGACGATTGATATATCATATGAAAAAGAGTTGGATAAATGGTTATGGTGTTGCGTTCAGCAACATCCTTATGCTAATGAATTTAAGACAGTTCATTTTTTAGCACAAAACAGGACATTATGAAAACAATACGGAACACACTTTTTATGGTATTTTTTTGTACCAGCATGATTAAAGGCGGAGATTTTTTAAAACAATTTGTTAAAAGTGATACTAATCAAAAATTTTTTCTTGGTATTGTTGAAGAAAAACAGAAATCTTTACATGAATTAAAAAAAGAACAAGATGAGATGACTGTCTTTGCTAAGACGCTTAATGAAAAAATCGTACGGCAAATGAACGATATTACAGCATTGCTTATAACGACTGAAAAAGAATTACAAAAAAATCCCGATGATGATTTTTTAATAAAACAGCAGATTATATTAAAAGAAACAGAACAAGTTCTGAAAGATATACAGCGAACAGTAGAAGATAATAACTCTCTTCTTGTTGAAATTATTTTACTATTACAATCTTTTATAGATGATCCTTATTTCGAATTGTTTAAGAAAAAAAATAAACTGAATGAACGACTTTATTATTCTTTTGATGATCTTCAATCATTGCATGATCATATCTTAGATTATGAACAACGCATTACACAATTAAGCGATCAAGAAAAAAGCCTACGCGTTGAAAAAGAAGGCAGAAAAAGGGCGATGATAATATTGCAAGAAGAATATGATAAACGCCAACAGGATATTAAATTATTCATGGAAGCTGTTGCAATAAACAGCACTTTAATGACAAATTCTGAATCCGAAAAAGAAATTATCAAAATAGAAGATCATTTTTATAAATATAAAAAACAACTTGCTGATTTACGATTAAAAGAAATTACTTACCAAATTAAATTAATAGAAAATCAGTTGTTCTTGGCAAAATCCTATTTTGATCTTTTTAAAAAACAACTACGTATCGTTAAATCAGCTATTCACGTAAGTGAAGCTGATGTAACTCTTGCTGAAGAAGACTTAGCAAAAGAACAGAAATTATATTTTACCCATAAGGACACACTGCGCAATGAGCGCGAGAAGATTATTACCATTCAAAAAAATAAAGAAAAAGAGCTTAACTCGCTCAGTAAGCAGATTGCTATACCATTAGGAAGTGAAATTGATGAATGGAGCAAAAAGCCAAAACAAACATCAAATTCTTATGTCGATCTTGTTCATATTGGTACATTAAATGCGGAAGCTATTGTTTACACTAAAGAAAAAGATTTATTAGATGCACATCTAGCGTTTGAAGAAGAAAAATTTAATTATAAAAAAATAAAAACTGAGGCAAAAAAAACATATCATAAAATTTTAACACAAGGTTTTCTAACAGAAGAAGAAATTGCTAAAGAGAGAACAGAATACGAGACAAAAAAGAAAATTGCCGAAGAAAATAGTAAATTATATCAAACTAAAATTAATGCCGTTGCTGTTTCTTTAAATCAGTTAAAAAAGATTTTTGATAGAATAAATAGTTTTCGTGAAGATGCTGAAAAACAAAATGAACTAATATTTAAGAATAAAGCTAAAGAATATAATCAATTTATTAACTATCTTATACGTGCTGATAGAGCTTTGAAAAAACAGATTGATATTCTTGGAAAATTAACAGGAGTTTATTCGGGAATAGTGTCTGAAATTAGTAGCACAGTTAGGTTAATAGATTTTATTAGTACTGAGCTTCAAGCAAGCACAATTTGGTATCGACCTGCATACGCAATAACGCTTGATGGTGTAAAAAATATTATTTCTGATACAAAATCATTCTTTAATGATATACGCATTTACATAGCTAAGTTTAATAGAAAAGTTTTTTTTATTAACCTTTATGAAGGTTTCTCTCGACCTCTTACTATTTTATTTGTTGTATTAATTCTTTGTATAATGATTACTATGCTCTATTATATTAAGAAATATCATGTGCTATTCCTTGATGTTTTACTTACTCGAGGCGTAAGTCATGGCGCGCTGATACATATGATTGGTTTTATTTTAGGTACCCTAATAACATTTTTTTGCTTATTCAGTTATCATATTGTTATATGGGTAGGATTATGGTTATTTTGTGCGGCTATTCCTGATAATTATTTTTTTATACTTTTCTATCTTTTTTCTGTTCCGTATCTTTTATATTTATTTCATCGTTATATAAAAATGCTCATGCAGATGAATGGTCAATATGGTTATCCTTTACTTTCTCAAGATTTTCAACGTCGATTTGAACTTGTTTTTTCTATACTAGTATATCTTACCATTATAGTTTTTTTCTTTCGTCAAGCTTTTATGCTGTCACCAGTTCATGTGCGATCAGAGCTATCTAATATTTTACTTGCCATTCATTTTATTATACTACAAATCTCATTAATTTTTTTAATCACCAAAGAGCAGATAATGGGTATCATTCCTTCCTATTCTGATTTTTGGCGTAGGATTCATGGGCATGTTGATCATTATTATTATCTAATTCTGTTATTTGTTGTTGCAACTATTATTATGAGTAATCCCTATGTTGGCTTTGGTAGATTAGTCCTTTATTTACTTTCCGGTTCTATTTATATGATATTTTTAGTCAAAATATTATCATTACTCCATAACTTTGTAAAAAAAATAACATCATTACTTTTTTTTATTCAAGAAGATACAATTATTCGAGAGCGCTTTTCATATGCCAAAACATGTTTTGGGTTAGTTATTATTGCATCATTTGTTATTCTTGGATTTATTGGATTTATTGGAACAGCAAAAATATGGGGCTTTGATGTTGCCATTACTGATTTTAAAAAATGGTTACAAGTTCCATTATTACTTGAAGGAACCATACAGCCAATTACCACACTATCAATATTGAAAATTATTGCGTTTGTTTTGAGTGGTTTTATTGTTGCTTATGCATTAAAACAATACGTCCTTGCTCGTATATTTGATTTACTTCTTGTTGAGTCCGGTGTTCAACACACCGTTACAAGCATTATTCAATATATTGTTATTATCATCGCAACTTTTTTTGCTTTCAATGGTGTTGGTCTTGGTTCGCTCATTGGAAATGTGTTTATTGCACTAGCATTAAGTATTGGTTTGTATATTAAAGACCCTATCAGTGATTTTATTTCCTATTTTATTATTTTAGTACAGCGTCCTATTAAAATTGGTGACTATGTACAAATTGATGCCGATACGATGGGTATTGTACGCAAAATAACACCGCGTTCAGTTATCTTACGCAGAAAAAATAGTACGACAATTATTGTACCCAACTCATATGTCGTGAGTAAGTCAATTGAAAACTGGAACTATGTACGTAATTTTATTGCGATCAATGATATTACTTTGTTTGTTTATTTTAAAGAGGATCCTTATAGGATAAAATCAATATTGCATGCGGCAATTGAAGAACATGTTAATGTTCTTAAAAATCCACGTTCGATTGTGCGTTTAACAAATTTTACTGAATATGGATATGAATTTATGGTACGGTGTTTCATAAGTTCAGCGTATACACTTGAAATGTGGGATGTAGCAAGCGATATACGTTTACTTATTGCAAAAGCATTTAAAGAAAATAGCATTGATTTTGCAATACCCATGTATAAAGTTGATGAATTTGGTCATTATTTTGAAACCAAATTATCTAAAGAAAATAATACATCTCTACATCATTCAACAGATGGTGATAAAATAAGAAAGGAATAGTTTACTATTCCTTTCTATGATGCTTTGGCGGTTCATTTAATATTTTTGTAAGTTTCGGATATAAACCCATTTTTATAGATCCAATCGCGATAAGAAAGATCGCAAAGAGTATAACAATTGTTGTAATTCCTTGCGAAATAATACCGAGTGCATAAAGCAACATTATTATTCCTGTTATGCAGTATAATAATCCTTGATATATTGGTGCTATATGTTGGAAGATTGTAAACATTTGTAACTCCTTTTTTTTATTTTTATATCCTGATCATATATTTTTATGTCTGCAAGAGTCAAGTGAACCTAAGAAAAAATTATATATAACGTAGAATATACCCTTTATAATAATATAAACCGTATATAAGCCCTACAAAAATTGAAGCAAAACTACCATACCTGAATAGTTTCACAAGGTAATTTGATTGTTGTTTTGGTGCACAAGCAGGATCTATGCTCGCTTGTATAATTTTTATATTTTCACCTTCAACAGGCAGTAATTTTGGATTACCATAAGGGGTCAGTTGAAGCCTGAATGTGGATGAATACCACACGCCACTAGTTATGAGCATTTTTATTGTGTTATTATTTTCATCCTTTACTTCAACAATAAATTGATTATTCTTTGCTAATTTCCTTTTTGCTTTTTCTTGATCAATAGCATAAAGAAGATACCAACAATCACCTTTATTATCATATATCATTGGCTTCGATTTATCTACCCAGTTTAATTCGCAATCATGATAGCCTGTATCAAAACCAGATAATATTGTGCTATTCTGTTCTTGATTCTTCTGTGGTAGAAATTGTATGAGTCCATAATTTGTCTGTTGAAAAATAAAATTATTAGCCACGTATACTATATATTTGCTTGCATTTGATGTAATTGATTGTGTTGCATTTTCTATTATAAAATATAATAATTGGGGAATTTTGGTTTCCGCTTCATTGTTATTAAGGTTAAATAGTGATTTGATAGCTTGATAGGTAACCATAGTATTATCAAGAGTAATTTTTTCTTCGCTATTGGGCATCTGGATGACAATATTAGAGGAGGGAATGTCTGTAAGTGTTATTGTACAATCGTCATGCATTTTTAATTCAGTATTGGAACATGTTACTGGATATCTAAATTGTGTAAATCTTGATGATGTATTGCAGTTGTATATGCTCCCAATACATTCCAATGGTGTTTGTAAAGAATTAGGATTGTTGTAACTTGTCATTGAGACAATAGTATTAAATAATAAGGGATCTATTTCGGTATGATTTTTATATGTTATCCCTTGAAGAGATTTTCTTACAAGAGGATTCATTATAACCGCCACTAATTTTGATGTCTGTTCTTGATTATTCATTGCTAAATTAGTAGTAATGATGCAACATAATTTTAACAGAAATACACTGATAAGCATCTTATTGTACATGAAAACCTCTTTATTAGTAACTTCATCTTACGCATTAGTTTACAAAAATTATTAGATAGGTTAAAGTTTTATTTGTAAAAATGAAGCAATGAACGGCCTATTACTAATCGCTGTATAATTTTTTCAACAATTTTTTTATAACTGATTAAATATGCAGATAAAATATTTTTTTTTATTGTTTATTTTTGCAATGATATTTGGGTTACCAGTTAGTGAAAAACATAATCAGCGTATTATCGTGCTTGATCCTTTTGGGGATGTCAGGCATACGGGAAGGTGTATAGGCGATGGTTTTGAGCGAGGATTAACTTTACAATGTGCTGAAAAAATAAAATCACTTATTGAAAAACGTGATCCATATACTACCGTTATTATTACACGTATGCCAGGTGATACTGTATACGAACTCCAAAATGCAACTCTTGCTAATCGTAATAATGTAGATTTATTTATTAATCTTAATTTTTATTATACCGAAGATGCTAAGCCAACAATTTATATATATCAATTTTCTTATGGTAATGATTTTATGCGTTGCCAACAGGGATTGATAGTGCATAGTTATGATCAAGCTTATAGGATTAATAAAGATACAACTGATATGATAACTCAATTATTCGTAAAAGAATTAGCTGATCAGAAATATCAAACATTATTCGTTATCAAAGGATCTTTCAGTTTACCAATAAAGCCGCTTATTGGTGTTGTTGCACCAAGTATCACGTTGGATTTAGGGGTTAAAGGTAAAGAATTATGGCACGATTACTGTGAGCCACTCGTGAACGCTATTTTTGTAGCGTTGAATCACTGCGAAGGAAATAATTGAATATCTCGGTGCGTTGTTATCTTTATTTATCTTTAAGTTCGTTTTTATTCGCATTCTTATTTTTTGCTATATATAATGGATGGATATTTTTTTGTTTTGCGTGGCCTACTAGAACAGTGTCGATGACATCAGCGGTAATACAAAAAAAACGAGTAATTCATTATTTTTTTCATAGCAATAAGTGGAAAACAGAAAAACAAGAAATTTTGTGGACAGAGAGTGTTGAGAAAAATATTATTCAATTAATTAACGGGTGGCTTGCGTTACTAAATGAAGAAAATATTATAGCAAAAAAAATAACATTGCAATCTGTTTTGTTGTCATCTGCAGGTGATGTATATCTTTCATTTAATCACAATATATTGTGCAAAAAAGATACAATTTTTAAAAAATGGATGTTGATTGAAGGTCTACTTAAGACAATGATCAATAATGATATTAATGTTCAACGGATACAATTCTTAGTTCAACATAAATTTTTGTATGATGTACATCTTGATTTTTCATCGCCATGGCCAATTCATGGATTTATACAATAATTTAGCAATATATATGGTAATTGTTTTTTTAGGTTGTTGCTTGTTAATCACTTTTTCGAAAAAAATGTGAAACAAAAAAATAGCTGATCAAAAAATTGATGCTATCAAGAAAAAAACCGATGGTACTGTTTGGCTGGGGCGGAAGGATTCGAACCTCCGATCATAGGACCAAAACCTATTGCCTTACCACTTGGCCACGCCCCAAAAAAATATATAAATATTTCAATTATTCTTCATCAACAGATACATGACTATCACCTAAATCCATAACACTTTTATATTCTCGAACAACACGCTCTTCAATCATACTACGTGTTTCAGGGTTTAGAGGGTGAACAACATCGCGAAATGTCCCATCTTTACGTTTGCGTGATGGCATTGAGACAAACAAACCTTTAACACCTTCAATGACCTTGAGATCTCGAATTATAAATGCATTATCAAAAACGATGGTCGCATACGCTTTCAATTTTTCACCATCCGTTACCGGAAATACTTTTACTTCCGTGATTTCCATTGTTGTAATCCTTAAGGATAAATGTCGTTTTTTTTGCTTCTTTACTGCTCGTATTTTAATGTATACCATTACATATTTTTGTCAAACAAAATATGTAATGGTATACATTTTTCATAATTATTATCCAATAAATCGTGCAACTCTCAATTTTGCTGAGCGTGATGATGGATTTTTAGTGACTTCTTCTACTGTTGGCACAACAACACGCTTAGTAAGTATTTCTAATTTTCCTTCTTCAGCTTTTTCTTTAAAAAATTGTTTTACAATTCGATCTTCTAAGGAATGAAATGAAATACATAATAACAAGCCTTGAGGTTTCAAAACCTGTAACGCGCCAGATAAAAAACCGACAATATTATTTATTTCATGATTAACATAAATACGTAATGCCTGAAAAACTTTTGTTGCCGGATGAATTTTTGATGATCTTCCTTGACGAGGAATCACTTTCTCAATCAACATTGCTAATTCTCTTGTTGTACGAATTTCTTTTTTTTGACGAGCTTCAATAATTGCAGCTACTATTTTTTTTGCATGCACTTCTTGTCCAAGTTGCCAAAAAATTTCACATAATTTTTTCTCAGAAGATCTATTAATAACCTGTTCGGCTGTTATCTGTTGGTGAGCAGGTGACATTCTCATATCAAGTTCAGAATCTCTATAAAACGAAAAACCTGCTCGTTCTTTTATGTGCATTTGTGATGTGCCAAAGTCAGCGAGAATACCATCAACTTTTCCTACTTTCGCTTTTTGCAACAAACGATATAAATTAGCGAAATTACCCCATATCATATGCAATCGATTATGGTATATTTGTTCTAGAGGTGGAGCATATGTCTCAATTGATATTGCATCCCAATCAATTGCTACAACTTTGCATTCCGATTGTTTATCTAGGATAGCTTTGGTATGGCCACCAGAGCCAAATGTAGCATCACAATATAACTTACCGGGTTGAGGATCAAGATAATGGAGCACCTCGTCTACCAAAACGGTTTTATGAAAAAACGATACTAAATTTTCTTGATTAAATATGTCCATTTACAAACTAACTATAATTGTGATGATTGAATATCACTTTTTGTTGTTAAAATTGATACTAAATTTTCAAGGCCAATTGCACGTGATGCTTTAACCAAAATTGCTGGTTTTGTATTGAGTTCATTTTCAATTCGATGAACAGCATCTTGCCATGATTCAACTACTTCAATGCGTAAACCAACTGGAGCTGTTTTTTTAATCCAAGAAACTAGATTCCCAACTAAAATTACTTTATTTAATGATGGAACTTTACGCAAAAAACGCCCTACTTGACGATGCCAAAAAGGGCTATTAACACCTAAGCCAAGCATATCACCCAAAATAGCGATTTTTGGTGATTTTGTTTCTATCTGTTGAAACGCCAATAATGCAGCTTTCATACTTTCTGGATTTGCATTATAACAATCATTAATCAATATGCCTCGATTACCATTAACCAAACGTTCTTCAAAGCGTCCTTCAATTATACATGGCTTTTGTACAGCCTTAATGATAATTTCATCAGATATCCCCAGCCAATGAGCTGCAGCAGTCGCAGCAAGAACATTAAACACCGCACCAACATGAGGATTATCAAGTACTATGGAATATTTTTTTTTATATATTTTTAAGACAAAATTAATGTGAGATCCAGAAACTCTTATTTTTCTTGCTTGAATTTGATTTGTTGTTTTTGATCCAAATTTAATAACAGGGTGTTGATAAGAAACATGAGCAAGAATTTGTTGGTCACCATTAATTATTCCAATATTATTTTCAATAAAATACTTAAAAACATCTCGTTTTTCAAGTGCAATATCATTGAGTGAGCCCAGGCCATCCATATGCTGATGTCCAATATTGGTAATCATTGCTGATGTTGGACGTAATAAACAAGCAAGATCAGCCATTTCGCTGCGCTTACTAATACCTAGTTCGAAAATGGTTAATTCATGATCTATTTTCATACGAAGTATATTAAGAGCAAGGCCGATTTTAGTATTTTGATTACCATGAGAAACAAAATATTTTTTGTTAGCATGTAACATAATTTGAGAAAGAATTTCTTTTGTCGATGTTTTGCCTACCGATCCTGTAATAGCAATAACTGGATAATTAAATTGCAAACGCCATGCTGCTGCGAGTTGAAAAAGTGCCTCAAGCGGATCTTTAACTAAAAGAACTAACTTAGTTTCTAAATTTTTTATTTCATTAAGAATATCTTTTTTTGATTCTGCAATAATAAGACCTACAGCACCATTTTGAAGTGCCTGAGCGACAAATTCATGTCCATCATGCTCAGCACCTTTAAGTGCAATAAAAATATCTCCTGCCTTTACCTCACGCGAATCAATAGAAAAAGTTGCATTATCTGGAAAATTTCCGAATGCAATCGATAGTTGAGGTAATGTTTTTGTTATAAAAGACTTGTCAAATCGCATTGATGATCTCCGTTGGAAATAAAAAACTACTACTACATCCGGCTACATAAAAAACACAAATAAACTAATTATTGTACGTCTGTACAATGGCATTAAGATCTCTTTTTTTTTAACAGTTGTCAAGTTAAGACAAGATAAAGTAACGAGATAATACGTTAACGAATTACTTTTCTCATTTTACCATCATTTTGTGGCATTATTAAACCTTGTGATTCAAGCAAACCAATAATGCGAGCTGATCTATTATAACCAATATGAAATTTTCTTTGTAATAAAGAAATAGAAATTTCATCAATTTCTTTTAAAAAAACTTTAATATCTTCATACAATGCATCATTAATTTCTAATGAATCTTGTTTGTGTAATGATACAATGCTATTCATATCTAAATAAGTAACCTTTTGTTGCTGATGTATATGATTAACAACTTGCTCAATTTCTTTGTCAGAAACATAAGCACCATGAACACGTTTTAATTGTGATGTTGTAGCATCAAGAAAAAGCATATCTCCTTTGCCTAATAAACGATCTGCTCCCATTGTATCTAAAATAGTACGCGAATCAATACGAGATGTAACTCTAAATGATATTCTACTTGGAAAATTAGCTTTAATTAATCCCGTAATAACATCAACAGAGGGTCGTTGCGTTGCAACAATCATATGAATCCCTGCAGCACGAGCCATTTGTGTGATTCGTGTAATAAGACTTTCGACATCACGGCCTGCGGTGATCATTAAATCTGCTAATTCATCAATCATAACAACAATAAATGGTAGTGCGTTTTTTTCGTTTTTGTGTTGATCGCTATCATATTTTTTTGAAGAAGTTTTAAAAGCGGATATAATTTTATTATTATAATCAGTAATATTACGCGCTCCATGTTGCGCCATTTTTTCATAACGTTCCTCCATTTCTTGTACGACCCATCGTAATACTAAAGTTGCATTAATAGGACTTGTAACAACAGGGAATAATAAATGGGCAATGTCAGTAAATGCTGCAAATTCTAATCGTTTAGGGTCAATTAAAATAAGTTTTAATTTATCAGGGCTTAATTTACATAATAAGCTTATTAAAATAGCATTAAGAGCAACTGATTTTCCTGAGCCTGTTGAGCCTGCAATAAGTAAATGTGGCATTTTAGCTAGATCTACAACAACTACACTTCCAATAGTATCTTTGCCTAAGACAAGCGGTAAATCACCAGAAAATTGTGTATATATAGCTTGAGTAGCAACCTGTGAAAATAATACATCATGGCGAAGGGTATTAGAAACCTCAAAGCCTACAACTGATCGTCCTGGTATCGGAGCAATAATACGAATACTTAATGCTTGTAGGGCCATAGCAAGATCATCTTCTAATACAATAATTTTACTTAATTTAGTATTAGCGTCTGGTTGATATTCGAACAAAGTTACTACGGGACCTTGCTTAATAGCAACGATTTCTCCATTAATACCAAAGCGTTTAAGTTTATCTTGTAAAATATATGCACGTTGGCGTAATTCATTTTCATCATCATTATTATCAATGGCATACTTTTCAGCGATAAAAATATTCATATATGGTAACGTGTAATGCAGAACCGGCTTAATAATAGTTGACATGGAATTATTTTGAACATTCTTACAATCTGTTACGCAAGCAGTATACTTATTGTGAACATTAAGTATTTTTTGTATATACCCTTTATTAGATTTTGTTACTATAACATAAGAAATTATACTATTAATTTTATGTTCACCAGATTTAGGGAATAATGGCATAGTAAAAAAATGTAAATTTTGATATTTTTGTGCAGTAACATGTTGTATCTGTTCATAACCATCTTCAGGACACAATAACCCTGTTCCATAGAATGTTGTTTCATCAAAAAGCGATGTAACAAAATGAGACACTAATAATGGAAAACGAATTAAAACAAAATATAAAAAGGATGCAACAGTGTCAGCTATAGTACTTATTACATGATATTTTTTCATCAGTAAATAAACTGTTGTTATACTTGATATGCTGAATTGTACAGCGTACATAAACGACCAACGAAATAGTAAAATTAAGATGGCACCTAAGCTACTGTATAAAAAAAATATACATCCAATATTATCAAAATAATACACAAGTTTTTGTGTAAATAATAATCCCATTCTTCCACCAGGGTAAGGACTCCATAAAAAATCAATTTCATATACGGTAAGTAATGCTGCTCCCACAAAAGGTAAATAAAGAGCAGCGCATAGCCTTTCCCATTCTGATCTAAATGATCGTTTAATAAAAAAAATAAATCCTCCGTATAATAATGGAATTACTAATAAAAATGATGCTCCGCCAAATAAATAAAATAAAACGGCTGCAATTTGAGCACCAATAAAACCACAATAATTGGTAGCGTTATGCGGATTACTTGAAACATAAAAAAAAGAATTATCGGTAGCATTATATGAAAGAAGAGAAATAAGAAAAAAAATAATACTACTTATATAAAAAGTTATACTAAAATAATATAAAGTTTTATTGTTTTCATAAAAAAATATATTCATACAAAACTCCTACAAAATTTTTATATCAATTTTAAATCTCGTAATCATTCTAAAACATTCACTCCATGATGAAATATAAAATAATTTAATAAAACAACCTAGTACCAGAAGCATTTTAGTCTGTTCAATAAACGTAAAAGTCCTTCCACAGCATAGTTGCTTATAATTTTCTTTACAATTTAGATCTGGCAATACTATATTGTACAGAGATATAAAAATATGCTTGAATAAAAAATAAATAACATCATTCAAGGAAAGGAGAGATTACACAGAAAAAAATAGTACATGTTACACTATTTCACATATCTCTATATAAAAAAGGTCTCTGTGAAATTAATTTATCAGATATATCTAGATTGAGTAAAAGGAGTTAGATTATGAAACAATACTCAAAAAAATTGTTTTCATTGGTTGTGCTTTACAGCGCAATAACAAATAATATCATGCTACAAGCTGACAATGATAATGGCAATCATGTTGTGCCATTTTTACAATGGCGATCACAAGGTAGAGATACAGCACGCAAATTATATGGCACAACTAGCTATGCTGTTTATCAAGGTGACATAGAAGGTACCTATGGCACATTTAATGCTACCGTACAATATGATCAATCATTCAGAGGCAAAAATCTTGCTCACTGCCTATTTGGAAATAGCTTAACATCTAATACCACAACACCGACAACTAATTTAAATAGATGTGATAATGATTGCGACGATAGTAGCATCTTAACAATTTCTGGTTTAAATCAACCAACCGGAACAACACGCGCAGCTACAGAATGGATGGCAGAAAACTTCTATCTCGCTCGTGATTTCAAAAGTACTATAAGCTTCAGGCCAAAAGTTCAAGATGTAGTCGTTGACTTCAACTTGTTTGTTGGATTTGATAGATGGTGTACTGGTCTATACTTTAGATTATACGGACCAGTTGTTTGGAACAGAGCTAGTTTGCATGCAGAAGAAACTGTGATCAATAAAGGAACTGCAACAACTGGATTTGATCCTGCTACAGGAAACGTAACTGCTATTGGTGGTGGCTATACAGAAGGATACTTCGACCCTAATACTGCCGTACAGCAACAATCATTATTCCAAAATGCACTTAGCTTCTTTGGTGGATGTGAATTGCCAAAATACCCTCGACAAGAAGTTGTTGCTCAACCATTGATGTTTGCAAAATTCTCTGATTGCATTATCCCAGGAACAAATCCTTGTGATGATGATTGCGGATCATCAAGACAACATAAAACAGGATTTGCTGAGTTACGTGGTGAATTTGGTTGGAACTATATTCAAGAAAAATATCGTTTACTCTTGAATATTCAAGCTGCTGCACCAACAGGTACACGACCAAATGCTGAATTCTTGTTCCCTGCACAAATTGGTAATGGTAAACATTGGGAACTTGGTGTAGGAGTTGGTGGTAGTTGGACAATGTGGAACAGTGAAGATGGTGATAAATCATTCAGCTTTATTGTTGAAGCTGATGTAACTCACTTGTTCAAAGCAAAACAAAAACGTACTTTTGATCTTAAAGGCAAACCAAACAGCCGTTATATGCTTGCGGAGCAATTAATAACTACTTCTCCTGCAAATCTACAATTAGTTCCTAACACACCACAATTTAATGTTCAAGAAGGTCAATCTGGTATATATTCTCCTGTTGCAAACTTTAGCACCCGTGATGTTAAAGTAAGTATTGGCGCACAAGGTGACGTTGTTGCAATGTTTAATTATACTTTCCGTGGTTTCTCATGGGACCTTGGCTACAACTTCTGGGGCATGTCAGCATCAAAAATTAGCCTTTCTGATGACTGTGATGACTCTTGTGGCGTAGTTCCATTCCCAGCAAACACATGGGCACTTAAAGGTGATGCAAGTATAGCTGGTTACACTGCTGATGGAACTGTTTTCTTTGGTCTTGGAGCAACGGAAAGTAAAGCAACTATCTTCACTGGTACCAATGTAGGAACAACAACCCCATTAGCAAACACTGGTATAGATAATGCAGCATTAGCTGTAGGCGCACCTATTCCGCCAGCGACTACAAACACTGATTTATTTGTTTTTGGTGGTACAGTAACAACACCATCAACCACACGTATAAACACTTCAGTTCAACCTATATTCATATCAGCAACTGATTTTGATATAGAAGGGGCTGAACAACGCGGAATATCACATAAAGTATTTACTCATTTCAGCTATACATGGACAGATCGTGATAGATGGGTTCCTTATGTAGGTGCTGGTTTCAGTGCTGAATTTGGCAGTCATAGTGGCAGTGATGATGACTGTCCAACAACAACGGTAACAACTACAAACAATTGTCCAAGCTCTGCAAGTTGTGCATTATCTAAGTGGGCTGTTGAAGTTAAAGGTGGTATATCCTTCCATTAATAATGATATAAATCATTGTTATAATGTTGGGTAAATCTTACCGAGCAAAGCAAACAAAAACGAATACTCAAAAAGGCTTAGCATATGCTAAGCCTTTTTGCTTATGGAATAAATTAAATAATTTAAATTATATATTAGAAGTTTGCATTATACTCAAGATAAACACTTTCTCTTTCATCATAGACTTTTTCAATAAAACCTAATTCTCTATAAATTTTTCTTGCAGGGATATTATTAATAAGAACCCAAAGACCAACTGATTTCGCCCCCATGTATTTTAGTTCTTTAAGGGCATATTGCATTAACTTATATCCATATCGTTTACCTCTAAAATTATGATCTACAGCTAAAAAAAGCACGATGCCTTCTTCTGGTGTTTTCATATAATAAGCAGTAAAAGCAGCCAGTTTATTTTTTTCACGAATTACCTTAATTACTAATATTCCAAAATGCTTTTCATCATTATCTGGGGTGCGGTTTTGCATCATAAATTCAGGCGAATAATCAACATCCTCAACAAGTGCATGCCAATTATTTTTAAAGATATTTAAAATTGGTTCCGTATCACACAAAGGATTAAACTCACAAATACACGCATGCAAGCCAATATCTATTGCATGATTCTGTAAAAATTTTGAATAATAGTACATCCCAAAACTAACACAAACAATACATACAAAACTCATCAAAAAGATAATTTTTTTTATATAACTTGCTATCATAAATAGTTCCTATTTTTTTATTAATTAATATTTTTACTACACTATCTTTTTGCTATAAATTTTATAATTTTAAATCTTTACAAAATATTTTAGAATACATTGAATTGAGGCTTCCCCTCTTTACAAATACGATAAAGTCATACTATATTAGGCCATAAGAAATAAATATGTTATTTACATAGGGAGTTGAAAAGTATGAAAAAATCATCACAAAAAATATTGTTAGTAGCACTATGTGCACATATAAGTGTACTACATGCAAATGACTCTGAGGAGTCATTTCGGGTAGCGCCGTTCGTGCAATGGCGTTCAGAGGGCCGTGATACTGCACGCAAGTTAGTTGGTACAACAAGTCATCATGTTTATTTACATGATATGGAATCATTCTATGGTACATTTAATGTAACGCCACAATACGATCAAACATTTAGAGCAGATCAATTAACCGAATGCTACTTTGGGTCAAGTTTAATAAATGAAAATAAACTTTCCATCACGGGCACTCAAGCTACTCCAATAAATATCAAAAAAGATTGGATGGCAGAAAATTTTTATTTACCACGAGATTTTAAAAGTACCATTTCATTTGCGCCAAAAGTGCAAAACTTCTTAGTAGATTTTAATCTTTACGTGGGCCTCGATGAATGGCTTAAAGGACTTTACTTTAGGATATATGGTCCCGTTGTTAATAATAGAGTTGACTTTAATGCATGTGAACTTGTAGAACAATCAGGAACTATAGGCTATGCACCAGGTTTTTTTAGTCAAAATGCAATTCCTGCTAACACATTATTATCAACAGCTCTTTCATTTTTCAATGGTAATACAACTCTTACTGTTCCTGGTATTACCGCAGATCCTTTATTAAAAGCAAAAATTGCTACTGAAAAAAAAAGTACTACCGGATTTGCTGAATTGCGAGGTGAATTAGGATGGAATTATCTTGATGAAGATTATCATTTTGGATTTAATATCCAAGCTGCTGCCCCTACCGGCAAGCGCCCTCATGGTGAGTTTATTTTTGAAACACAGGTAGGCAATGGAAAACACTGGGAACTTGGTGTAGGATTTAGTGCACACTGGACAATGTGGCGTAGCGAAGACGATGAAAGACATCTTGATTTTGTCTTTGAAGCTGATGTAACTCATCTATTTAATGCAACACAAACTCGTACATTTGATCTAATTGGTAAACCAAATAGTCGTTATATGCTTGCTTCAAAAATGAACCTTAAACCTACTACTAACCTTTTTGGTAATACTGAAAGTGGAGGATTAGGTGGAACTGTTACCGCGGCAGCATCACAATTTAATGCCGAATACTCTCCTGTGGCAAACTTTAGCACACGTAACGTTAATGTTAGTATTGGTGTACAAGGGGATGTTGTTGCAATGATTAATTATACTCATCATGGTTTTTCATGGGACATAGGCTATAACTATTGGGGCATGTCGCATGAACATATTGAATTACGCGATTGCAATAATGCTCCAGTGTTTCCTGCAAATACCTGGGCGCTAAAAGGTGATGCGCAAACATATGGCTTTATAGGTGATGGAACAAATACACCTGTTCCCTTGTCTGGTAC
>DATIEE010000030.1 GCA_035455925.1 Candidatus Babeliales bacterium | reverse complement strand
TCATAGATATGCGTATTTGTACTATCATCATTCTCCCAGTGCGTAAGTTCATGATGTATACTTGCGATATGCCCATTAATTTTGACTTGTTCTTCGGGAGTAAATTGTTTTCTCTCTAATAATTCTTCTAAATCGTTGCTTACCTTATGAGGAATATACAAAATATTTTTATGAGATGACATGCTATAACTTTTATGGCCATTTTCTCCAACGATAATATGAATATCCTGTTGAATATTTCTTTTATTTTGTATGTTTTTAATAAAATTTATAATGCTTTTTGGCGCATTAGAACAGTATTCCTCCTTCTTTTCTGCCATTATAGCTGGGTGATGTATAAAGTAAGTAGCTAATAAAGGATTAAAGGCACACATAAGTTCGAACCCTGAGCACAAGGAATACAATCCTATTTTTGCAATCTTTACAGCACTATTTCGCATAGTAAATAAAGTATTTGTTTGAACAATGAGCATCAGTACGCTTAGAAAGTACATCGTATATATTTTTTTCATATATTTTACCTATTTAAAAATTATGGTTATTAAAAGTAACTCTGGTATAATGGATTTCTTAATAAAAAAGTACCTATGCTCTTTGCATTATTAACGCAATAATTTTAAAAATATACTTAGCTAGAAAATTCTAATATGAAGTGCAACTTCTTATTCATGAATAGAATCACACATGCTATAACTTCTTATTTTCATTCGTTCTGTTTTAGAAAATTCAGAAAAATCATTAAGGATATCAACACGCTTCTCTTTTATTTTTTTTATTTTTTTTCTTCTTTTAAATAAAGGATTTATATAATTACTACCATCTATAGAATCTAGTTCGAGAACTATTTTAACAGGCTTTTCAAATAGAGCGTCTTTAAGAGTTATTGTTCCTTCTTTTTTTAAGGTTTCAACAAAGTCATCAGGCAAGCTTGATGGAAATCTAAACATATGTGATTCTTTTGATTCTAATGTTAGCGGAACTCCATCTAGATAATTTTTTGTCCAACAAAAAGGATTTCGCATCCTTAAAAGAAAAAGATTAGAATTCTTAATACTAATGTATGCAGATATTACTGAATATGTATTATGTTTATCTTCCCATGCAATCCTTAATACATCACATGCATGCTCATCATTTTTATGAGAAAGATTATTAATCTTTTCATCAACATTTTCTGAAGACATCTTCTTTAAAGACAATTTAACATGAATCGTATCTATTTTGTCATCAAAACATATAATATGCGTAGCAGTAGTGATCATAATAATCATTGTTATTATGCCAATAAAAATTTTTTTCATACATTCTCCTCATGCTTAATATAATATCAAATAGAAATAAAACACGTCTATATTTAATATTATATTGTTTTTTTTAAATAATGTCAAAATTCTTTTATTGCAGATTGTTACAGTAAAGTGATAGGTTTGGCAACTACCGACCTAGATAAAAAAATATTTTTTTCTTTCAATTAATGCTGAAAAGATGAAACATTTATACAAGTTAGCTAAAGGAATTATACAATTAATAAAAGTAACACAACAAACAGGAGAGGGACCTCAACTTATTTTGTATGAGTGAAATAAAAAAAACATTGAAAAACCCTAGTTGTTGATTTTTGTTTTTTTTAATACACTGTAATTAATGAGTAACGTTACAATAATTAGTTTCTATGTGATTTTATATTATGAAATATATCAATATTATCTGTTTATTGTCTCTTTTTATATCTCAAGCCGTTATAAGTATGGTAACTTTCTCAAACGAAATGCCTATTTTTACGTTATTGACTGATGAGCAACCACCACAAGCATTTCCTATTCCTCTTGCAGTGGCGCAGCAATGCAATTATATTGATAGTCAAATAAAGTCTCCAATGAAAAAAAACCAATTTCAATGTATTATTCCTGATTCAGAGACAAACGATATTTTGCATCTTATTTCATGCTTAAGCAGTATAAGTACTATCAAAGCAACACAATCAAAAATAACTCAACGGAAAATAATAGAAAAATCTCTCGCGCAATACATTAACACACTCAATAAAATAGAACTCGTTAATCTAACACATAATGCTGATTTTCTAAACTTTTCTGACGAAACCTTTTATAAGTATCTTGTCAATTCTCTTACTCAGAAAATTATCGCAACTCCAGCGGCAGAAAGAGATTGTTTTAATAGTCTATCTCACATGAATCTTTTCAAGAGTGTTATGAAAAAAATAGTTAAAAAAACAAAAATTGATGCACTACTACTTCAAGCATACTCTGATACATTAACAGAAACTTTTCCTCCTGCGACAGAAAATTTATCTGCATGGTTATGGAAAAAAATTGGAAATATATTTTCGTTGCAAAATAGATTTGATAATATTTATTACCTCAATAATCAAACGGGAACCGTAATAACAGGATCTATGATCGGTCGTGAATATGCTTCAAAATGTACACAGTTGACGATAATTAAAAATAAACAACCTATTTTTACTCATGATCTTACTAATACTGAAAAAATTCTACATATTAGTGCCAATGATGATGAGACATTATTTATTTGTTCTATTCGAAAATCAGAAAGTTACACTAAAAACTTTGTTATAAATCTACTCAATTCAAATAAACCCATAATAGATTCATTTGGTCACTGTGTTTTTACGCAAGACAATAAAAAACTGTATATTACCAGAGGTAAAGATTTTGGTATTCTTAATATTGAAAATGACGATTTCACCGCAATTAATGTTGGTAACGCCAAACCTATTTTTGGTATTAGCTGCAATAAACTAGGAACGATTGTTATCAATACAAAAAACGAAATTTTTATCAGTGACAAACAAGTAAATGGACTTCCTGTTTTTAAGCAATTAAATTGTGATACTATTCAAAAAAAATGCCAGAAGCATTTTACACTTATTTATAATGCTTATTTGCTTCCAACGAAAAAAAATAAAATATGTCTTAGTGTGATGCATCATGCAGATCAAAATAAGAATAATCAATCATCATATATTGTAGATTGTTCATCGTTAAAAACTGTCATTTTACCTGAACCCTTTTCGCATCTCAAGCTTGATGCACATGAAATTGCGTGTATCTCGGATGATATTTTATTTTTTTGTTGCAGTGGTTTTTACGCAAATGGTTATTCTTTTAATCTTAAAACTGGTTCATTTTTGTCAAAAAAGAAAAATTGTAAGCGTACACAGCGCTTAGCTTTTACTGCTGATAATAAAAATAGCATAAATGAGATCTATACTGATAGTAACGGTTCAAAACAAAGAAAGATAAGAATTAAACCATTAATTGATGATACTATGCTATCAACAATAGATTGCTTAAATAAAGGAAATATTCCTTTGATTGTACTCAATATTGCCCAAAATGATGATACACTAATAACTCTTGATCCTGAAAATTATAATGATTATAACAATTTGCCTGACAGTATAAAAGAAGTTATTGCTGCGTCAAAAATTATTACAGAAGATACGTTGCAATCACGTCTAAAGGGTATTGCATATAGTATGTATAAAATGATGCTCCATCCGCTCAAAATAGCTTTTATCTGTAGTGGAAGTATAGCAATTGCTTTAATTTTTACTATGACATTAAATAAAACAGGGGACCCAAGAACGTCTGAAACGTTTATAAGTGTTATAGGACTAGCACTTGGTTTTATAGGATAAATATATTTTTTTACGAAAAATACCTGTGAACCAAAAAGAAATACATTACGCCGTTATTTAGTTGTTCGTAAGTAATTGATAAAACAATATTTCTAATTGCTCAACAGCATGCTTAATCTCAAATTCAGCTTCAATCTTTTTTCGCGCAGCCAAAGCAACAGGCTTCCATATTTCTGGATGTTCAATAATATATTCAAGGGTTCTTGATAGCTGAAACACACTCTTTTCATGTACAAGAAACCCTGATACGCCATCTTCGATTAGCTCAGGCGTTCCTGCATGCCATGTACCGACAGAAACTAGACCCATTGCCATTGCTTCTTTTAAAGCATTTGCAATACCTTCTTCATTACCATCCGGTCCTGTTCGTGATGGTAGTACAAAAATATGAGATGTATCTAAAATAGAAATAACCTCCTCTTGTGTTGCCCACCCATGCAAAGTAACTTTTTCTTGTAGATC